>NZ_JAFAVR010000177.1 GCF_019242355.1 Sphingomonas sp.
TGACGATCGGGCTCCTCGACTCGCACAGCCTGGCGCACGACCCGCAGGCGCTCGCGATCCTCGAGCGGACGACGGACACCGCCCTGCCCCATCTGCCCCCTCGCGCCATCGAGCATGACCGGCGCTGGCGGATGGACAAGGACCCGAATGACGCGTCGTGGACCTGGGACGAGTCCTATACCCTGCCCGAGAACATGTTCCTGGCCGCCGAGCGCGGGGGCGGAGCACGCTACCATGAGCTCGGCCTGCGCTATCTCGACGACGAGACCTGGTTCGATCCCCTGGCGCGGGGGCGAGCATGTGCTGAACGGGCGCCACGCCTACAGCTACGTCAACTCGCTGTGCTCGGCGATGATGGCCTATCTGGCGGCGGGGAGCGAGAAGCACCTGCGAGCGGCCCGCAACGCCTTTGCGATGCTTCAGGCCCAAAGCTATGCGACCGGCGGCTGGGGGCCGGACGAGATGCTGCGCGGACCAGGCAGCGATGCGCTGCATGACAGCCTCACCAACACGCACCATCACTTTGAGACGCCCTGCGGCTCCTACGCCCACTTCAAGCTGACGCGCTACCTGCTGCGAGCGACCGGCGATTCCCGGTTCGGGGACAGCATGGAACGGGTGATGTACAACACGGTGCTGGGCGCGCTGCCGCTGCAGGCGGACGGCCGCAATTTCTATTATTCGGATTACAATTTCGACGCTCGGCGGGTGTACAAGGAGGCGCGCTGGGCGTGCTGCTCCGGAACGCTGCCCCAGATAGCGGCCGACTACCGGGTCAATCTTTACCTGCGCGGGCCGCGTGCGGTATACGTCAATCTCTACGTCCCCTCGACCCTTCAGTGGGAAGACGACGGGGCGCGGCTCTTGCTGACGCAGGTTGGCGACTATCCCTTCGAGGGCAAGGTCTCATTTTCCCTCGAGGTCTCAAGACCTATCTCCATGACCTTGAATTTCCGGATTCCTGCCTGGGCTCGAGGTGCGCGGATCCGGGTCAACGGAGAGATTCAGCCGGCGCCCGTGCCGGGCCAGTTCGCCGCAGTCCGGCGGGTGTGGCGAAGCGGCGATCAGGTGGAGCTACTGCTGCCGCTGCGCTCACGGCTCGAGCCGATCGACCAGCGCCATCCCGACATCGTGGCGCTCGTGCGCGGCCCGATGGTGCTGATGCCAGTCAAGCCGGGCCTGGATACTTCGATCCCGACGCTCACGCGTGCCGCGCTGCTGAACGCCGAGCGCGCGGGCACAAGGGAATGGCGCGCCGAGGGCGTAACGCTCGCGCCCTTCACCGAACTCGGGGATCGGCCCTACACGGCCTACGTGAAGCTGGCTTAGGTCGGCCCGGCCGCGACGAGAGCCGATCAGGCCGCGTCGCCCGCCTTGTCCTTCTTGGCATAGACGCGGACCGGCTCCTTGCGGGCCTCGACCACGTCCTTGTCGACATGCACCTCGTCGACCCCATCCATCGACGGCAGGTCGAACATGGTGTCGAGCAAGATGCCCTCGAGGATCGAGCGGAGGCCGCGGGCGCCGGTCTTGCGCTCGATCGCCTTGCGGGCGACCGAATGGAGCGCGTCGTCCGTGAACTCCAGCTCGACGTCTTCCATGTCGAACAGCTTGGCGTACTGCTTCACCAAGGCGTTCTTCGGCTCGACCAGGATCTTGACGAGGGCTTCCTCGTCGAGGTCCATCAGCGTCGCGATCACCGGCAGTCGGCCGATGAACTCGGGGATCAGCCCGAACTTCAGGAGGTCTTCGGGCTCGCAATGCTTGAGGGTCTCGCCCGTCTTGCGCTCGTCCGGAGCGGCGACGTGGGCGCCGAAGCCGATTGACTTGCCCTGCATGCGGTCGGCGATGATCTTCTCGAGGCCGGCGAAGGCGCCGCCGCAAATGAAGAGGATGTTGGTCGTGTCGACCTGAAGAAATTCCTGCTGCGGATGCTTGCGGCCTCCCTGCGGCGGGACGGAGGCAGTGGTGCCCTCCATCAGCTTCAGCAGCGCTTGCTGGACTCCCTCGCCCGACACGTCGCGAGTGATCGAGGGATTGTCAGATTTGCGGCTGATCTTGTCGATTTCGTCGATGTAGACGATGCCGCGCTGCGCCTTTTCGACATTATAGTCCGACGCCTGCAGCAGCTTGAGGATGATGTTTTCGACATCCTCGCCGACATAGCCGGCCTCGGTCAGCGTCGTCGCGTCGGCCATCGTGAACGGAACGTCGAGGATCCGCGCCAGGGTCTGCGCGAGCAGTGTCTTGCCGCAGCCGGTCGGGCCGATCAGCAGGATGTTCGACTTCGCAAGCTCCACCTCGTTGCCTGGCTTGGAGCCGTGCGACAGGCGCTTGTAGTGGTTGTGGACCGCGACCGAGAGGACGCGCTTGGCGCGAGCCTGGCCGATCACGTAATCGTCGAGAACCTTGCAGATCTCGGCAGGCGTCGGGACTCCGTCGCGGGTCTTGACCAGCGCGGACTTCGATTCCTCGCGGATGATGTCGTTGCACAGCTCGACGCATTCGTCGCAGATGAACACCGTCGGCCCAGCAATAAGCTTGCGGACCTCATGCTGCGACTTGCCGCAGAAGGAGCAGTAGAGGGTGCTCTTGCCGTCGCCGCCAGAAAGTTTGGTCATTCCCGTCCTTGCATCCCGGCCGCACGCGACCCGTGGTTGGGCCCATGCTAGCCCGCTTTATGTCACAATCAACTCTGCCGGAGAGTTAACGAGTCCCGCCGGAGGATTGCCCCTGACTTATCAATAATATGGATTGCCCGGGGCCGCCTAGCAAGGTGCGTCCGCAAGGCTCTGGCTTATTGGGCGAACGCTGCGTCGATCGCCGGGGTGACCCGATCCACCGTATAGGGCTTTTCGATCAGCGGAGCGTCCGTGAATTCGGGGGGCGGTGGGTCGACGTGGCCTCCGGTTGCGATGACGAAGGGCAGCTTGCGCTCGCGCAGCTTCGCCGCGACCGGCCAGACGTTCTCGCCCTTCAGGTTGACGTCGAGGATGGCGAGGTCGAACCCACCCTTCTCAACATGCTCGAGCGCGCACTCGACGCTGTCGCAGCTGCCGGCGACGGAATGGCCAAGCGATTCGAGGAAGTCTTCGAGCATCATCGCGATGAGCGGCTCGTCCTCGACGATCAGAATGGATCGGGCTTCCGGCATGCCGCTCCGAATAAGTGAGGCTGACAGGCGTGCAAGCTTTTATTTGGCGGCCATTGTCCGTTTCGCAGCCTCGGCAAGCTCTTGCACGGAGAAGGGCTTCGGCAGGAAGCTGACGTTGTCGACGTCGAGCGAGTTACGCAACTGCTCCTCGGCATAGCCGGACATGAAAAGGATTTTCAGCGTCGGACGGGTCTTGCGCGCGTGTCCCACCATGGTCGGGCCGTCCATCCCGGGCATCACGACGTCGCTGATGAGGAGGTCTATGGGTTCGTTTCTGGCAAGCACCTCAAGCGCTTCCTCGCCATTGTCGGCGGTGATCACCTGGTAGCCGTGGCGAGTCAGCGCCCGCTCGGCGACGGCGCGAACCATGGGCTCGTCTTCGACCAGGAGAACGGTGCCGCTGCCCCAGAGCTCGTCGGCTTTCTCCTTCGCCGACTTGCGTGGCTTGCCGGCGGTCGATTCCTCGCGGTGGACCGGCAGGTAGATGACGAAGCGGGTCCCTTCCCCGATTTTCGAATCGGCGAAAATGAAGCCGCCCGATTGCTTGACGATGCCGTAGACCGTCGACAGGCCAAGCCCGGTTCCCTTCCCGACCTCCTTGGTCGTGAAGAACGGCTCGAAGATCTTGCCGAGGACGCTTGGCGCAATCCCGGTGCCGGTGTCGGTGACCGAAAGCGCGCTATAGTCCGCGATTGGAAGGATGTCGGAACCAAGCTCCGCCACCTGGTCGGCCTTAACCGAGAAGGTCTGGATGGTGAGCGTCCCGCCGCCTTTATCGGCCATGGCATCGCGCGCATTGACGGCGAGGTTGACGATCACCTGCTCGAGTTGGCCAGGATCGGCCCGGACCGGACCCAGGTTCCGTCCATGCTTCACCACCAGTTCGAGCGTCTCGCCGAGCAGCCGCTTCAGGAGATGAGACACTTCGGACACCACGTCCGGAAGCTGAAGGACCTGGGGCCGAAGCGTCTGCTGGCGCGAAAAGGCGAGCAGCTGCCGCGTCAGGCCGGCCGCGCGGTTGGAATTCGACTTGATCTGCTGGATGTCGTCGTAATCGCTGTCGCCGGGCGTGTGTCGCATCAGCATCAAATCGCAATGGCCGATGATCGCGGTCAGGATGTTGTTGAAGTCGTGGGCGACGCCGCCGGCAAGCTGGCCGACCATCTGCATCTTGGTCGCCTGAGCCACCTGGCGCTTGAGCTTGGCTTCCTCGCTATTGTCCTTGAGCAGCAGGAGGACCGCAGCGTCGCCAAGGCCGCGCAGGCCGGCAATCGTAAGCGCGACCGGCTCGGACGGCCGGCCGACCAGCCGGACCGCAAGGTCGCCGGACATCGCCGGTCCGCGCGCATTCCTTCGTACCGTGTCGGCGACCGCGGCCTTGTCCTCCTTGACGACGAGGTCGCCCGGATAGGTGGGCGCACTGCCCCCTTTCATGCCTGCTGCCTGGCGAAAGGCATGGTTCATGGTCAGAAAGCGCCCGTCGCGGTCGACCAGTGCAAGGCCGACCGGAAGGACGTCGAGGAGCGCCTGAAGATGTCCCGAATCCACCGGCGCGCCGCCGTTAGCCTCCTCGACCAGGAGGACGGTGCCGGCGCCATTGCCCCCGGCGTCGAATGGAATCTCGATGATGCGGTAGATCGCGCCGGCTTCCCCTTGCGCCTTCAGACGGCCGAAACCGTTGCCGCTGACATTGAGGAGATCGGCAAATAGTGGCCGGTTGGTGTCGCCGAAATCGACGGCCGCCTGACCCGCGAAAGGCCCGTTGGCGGCGACGACGCGTCCGCTGGAATCGACCACGGCGGCAAGCACCCCCGCTGCCGCGAGCCGCTCGCCGGCGCCCCCTGCAAGCCAGTTCGCTCTCTCTCGCACCGGATCCTGGGGCGCGGCCAGCGGAAAGCGCCAAAGCAACAGCTCGCCGCCGTTGCCGCCCCGCTCGACTTCGACCTGGACCTTGCCAGTCGCCGTTTCGACGCCGGCCACGCATCCGGCGCCGTCACGCCACGCCAGGCTCCTCGCGTTCGCAAGAGCGGCCGTGCTGCTGTCGTCCGCAGCGATAGCCAGGGGCGAATTGGCTCCGAAACGCTCCCTGTAGGCGGTATTGGCGATCAGGAGGCTGCCCTCGCTACTGGTCAGGGCGGCGGCCTGGACGGACAGCTCGAGCGCTGCGCCGACCAGGGCGAAGTCCGGACCAGAGACGACCGATTGAAGCGGTGCAGCGACCCTCTCGGAGTGCAAACGCAGGACGGCGGCGGCCCCAAGTCCGATGACGAGCCCGACGAGCGCCAGGACCGGCCGACCGACCAGCAGAAGAAGTATCGCGACCGTCGCGCCGACCGCTGCCGCGATTGCGGACGGCAGCCAACGCGCCCAGCCGACCAGCGATCTCGACCCGATCGGGCTCAGCTGCCCGTGGATCATCCGGGCGCGCTCAACCGCCGCGGCTCAGGCGCGCGTCACGGCGCTGCCGCCACTTGCTTCCCAGCCACCAGCGCCACGCCAGCGATGTCGCGACGTAGCCGAGCAGGGCCGCGCCCGCGGCGATCGTCAGGATACCGAGGCCGATCGGCCCGGATGCGTGGTGCGCCCAGAACAGGAATCGGCTGAGCTCGCTCGAGAAACGTTGCGCAGCCGCCGGGTCCACGAGGTCGGAATCATGGTGCATCTCCCACGATCCGATGCGGTAGGCGGCAATATACATCGGCCCCATCGTGAGCGGGTTGACGACCAGTGTCACCGCCGCTGCCACGGCGACGTTCGCCCTGAACGGGATCGCGAGGATCGCGGCGATGATCGTGTGCATGAACGGGATGATGACGCCGATGCCAAGGCCGAGGGCCACCCCGCGTGGCACCGAGCGGTGGGTCATGCGCCAGAGGGACGGGTTGCTGAGCCGCGCTGCGAATGGCCGCAGGAGCCGGTAGCTGTGGATCGACTCGCGTGTCGGGATATGGCGCCGGATCCAGCTCATGGCCACTGGACGGGCAGCATCAGCCATTGTGCCGCAACAGCCTCTGCTGTTCCCGTTTCCAATCGCGCTCCTTCACCGTCTCGCGCTTGTCATGGACCTTCTTGCCCCGTGCCAGCGCCAGTTCGACCTTCGCCCGTCCGGTCCCGTTGAAATAGATGGACAAGGGCACGAGGGTCAGCCCCTGGCGAGTCACCGCTCCGTGAAGCTTGGCGATTTCCCGCCGTTTCAGCAACAGCTTGCGCGGCCGGCGCGGCTCATGGTTGAGACGGTTGCCGTGGCTGTATTCGGGAATGTGGCTGTTGATCAGCCAGACTTCCTCGCCTTCGACATGGGCATAGCTTTCGGCGATCGAGCCCTCGCCCTGTCGGAGCGCCTTTACTTCCGTACCGGTGAGCGCGATCCCCGTCTCGAACCGGTCCTCGACGAAATAGTCGAACCGCGCCCGCCGGTTCTCGGCGACGGTCTTCTGCTTGTCGAACGGGTTAATTGGCAGTTTGGCCAAGGTCAGTCTTTCGGCCCAAGCAGTTTAACGATCTCTTCTTCCTGGGGAGAAAAGGTCCCAGCCCAGGCCGCGCGCCAGTGGCGCGCCGGCGTTTCCACCTCGAGGGTGGTAGGACCGACGCCTACCGCCGGCCGTCCGAGGAACGCCGGTCCGGCATTCAGGCACGGATCGTCGAGGAGTTGGTCGACACGCTTGCTGTCGGCAGCGCTGAGATCGCGATCGGTCGTCGGGATCGGCTGCGGCTTGGCGCCGGCGACCCAGATGACGCTGTCGCCGATCTCATTGGTGTGCCAGATTCCGTCTGCCTTGCGAACCGCGATGAGGCTAACCCGCGTCGTCGCCAGGTCGCCGCCCTTATAGTACATAAGCACACGGCTCGCGCCCTCGGGGATGCCGGCATTCCAGGCTCGACGAAGCTCCTCATGCTGCGCAAGGGCACTGTCGACCCTTTGATGCCAGTCAACGGTGACGGCGTCGGTCGGCACGTTCCCGGCCGGGCATTGCGCAGAGGGACTCGCCGATGGCGCGGCATTGACGCTCGGGGGGGTCGTCCCTGACAGCGCTGCCGCCGCCGCGAGCACCACGACCACGCTCACGCGAGCCCCGCATGGTCAAGCGCCGCGTCAACCGCGCGCCTCGACGCGTCCGATGCTCCGACCAAAGGCAGGCGAAGTTCATCCGGAAAGCCGCCGCGAACCCGGGTCAGCGCGTATTTTGCCGGGCCCGGCGACGCGTCGCTGAACAGGGCGGCGTGGAGCGGATACAGCCGATCCTGAAGGTCGACGGCGTCCGGCCACCGTCCCTCTCGCATTGCCGCCTGAAAGTCGGAGCACAGCTTGGGCGCGACATTGGCCGTTACCGAGATGCATCCGACACCGCCCATCGCGTTGAAGCCGAGGGCCATGTCGTCGTTGCCGCTGAGCTGCGCGAAGTCCGTCCCGCAGGCGATCCGCTGCGCACTGACCCTCGCCAGATTGCCTGTCGCGTCCTTGATGGCGACGATCCGCTCATGCTTCGCGACCTCGGCCAGCGTCTCGACCGAGATGTCCGCGACTGTCCGCGACGGCACGTTGTAGACGACGATCGGCAGGGGGGACGCGTCCGCAACGGCCAGGAAATGCGCGGCGAGCCCAGCTTGGCTTGGCTTGTTGTAATAAGGGACGACAACCAAGGCCGCGTCGGCTCCAACGTCGGCCGAAGCGCGGACCATCTCGATCGCAGCGGTTGTCGAATAGCTTCCACAGCCGGCGATCACCGGTACTCTGCCTGCAGCGGTTTCGACCGCGAGGGCAATGACGCGGCGATGCTCGACGTGGGACAGTGTCGCGCTCTCTCCCGTGGTCCCGCATGGAACAATGCCATTGCTGCCTTCGGCGATTTGCCAGTCGACGAACTCGCGAAATGTGTCCTCGGCGACACGGCCCTTCGAAAATGGCGTGACCAGTGCCGGGATGGACCCGAAAAACATGAACCTGCCTCCGTCCCGCAGAGTTTCGATCGAGGGGATGGGCCCCATTGTTCACGACCTGATAAGGAGCGGGACTGCAACATGTCCAGCATGTGGCGCGTAGCTGCTTTCCTGCCGGCCCTTCTCGGGATCGCGCCTTCGACCTCCGCCCTGTACGGACAATCGGCGTACACGCCTTACGCCTATCCCCAGACTGTTTACGGGCAGCAGAGCGTCAGCGCATCGATCGGCGACTGGCGGCGGCTTCGCCAGAGCAGCGGCTATGCCTTTTCCGATTATGCCCGATTCCTGATCCTCAACCCGGGCTGGCCACGCGAGTCGACGATTCGTGGTTGGGCAGAGAAGGCCATGCGGCCGGGGGAGAACTCGGCGACCGTCCTCGCCTTTTTCGCCAGCAAGCAGCCGACCACCGGCAACGGCTTCGCCCGGCTTGCCGACGCCTACGCAGCGACGGGGCGCGGCGGCGAGGCGCTTGCGGCGGCGAAGGCGGCCTGGGGCTGCGCCGACCTCTCGGCGACCGACGAGCAGGCGCTCTACGCGCGGTATGGCGGCAGCCTCACGGCAGCGGACAATGATCGCCGCGCGGACGCCCTGCTGTTCGCCAAGGACGCGGCAGACGCACAGCGCTTCCTCGCGTCGACGAGCCCGCAGCGTCGCGCCGCTTTCGCAGCCCGGATTGCGATGCAGACAGGCGCGGACAATGTGGACGCCCTATATCAGGCTGTGCTCGGCAGCGTCACGACCGACGCTGGACTGATGATGGATCGGGCGCGCTATCTTCGTTCCAAGGGTTATGACGAGGCGGCTCAGCAACTTGCGGCCCGGCCCCACAGCTTCACGTATCAGCCGGCGGACGTTGAACGCTTCTATGCAATGCTTCTGTCGCTCGCGAATGACGCGGCGCAAGACCGCAACTGGTCGACGGCCTTCGCGATCACGAGCCATTTGAGCGACGCCTTGCCGGCGGGAACGGACATCGCGGCCCAGTCGATCGACATCAGGGACGATTATACCAGCCTGGTGTGGCTCGGCGGGACGATCGCCCTCGACCGGCTGAACCGGCCGAGCAGCGCGATGGCGATGTTCTACAATTACGCTAACGGCGGCAAATCGCTCCAGGTCCAGACCAAGGGCTATTACTGGGCCGGCCGGGCGGCGCTCGCGGCCGGCAACTGGCAGCAGGCCAACGGCTACTTTATTCAGGCGGCCGCGTATCCGGAGCTCTTTTATGGGCAGCTCGCGCTCGAGCGGCTCGGTCGAACGGTCTCGGCGCCAGCACAGGCGCTGCCACAGTTCACGACACCGCAGGCCGCGCGGACCGCGTTCAACAGCCGCCGGCTCGTGCAGGCGGTTCGGATCATGAGCAGCGCCGGGACCGCGGAAGAGCGCGGCCTGTTCGTCCAGGCCCTCGCGCAGTCGCTCGACAACGACACGGACCGCGGGCTTGCGGTCGAGCTTGGAACGCAAATCGGGCGCAGCGACCTGCCTGTCTGGGTCGCCCGCACGGCCCGGGTCAAAGGTTCGATGTTCTACGTTCGGCAGGCCTATCCAACCCTCGCCTCGGCGTCGCTGCCGCCGACGATCTGGTCGCTGGCGCAGGGCATCACTCGTCAGGAGAGCTCGTTCGACCCCTATGCGGTCAGCCACGCCGGCGCCTATGGCATGATGCAGCTGATGCCCGGTACCGCGCGCGAGCAGGCCGGAAAACTCGGGATTGGTTACGACACCAGCCGCCTGAGCACCGACGGCAGCTACAACGTGATGCTCGGCTCCGCTTACTTCCAGCGATTGCTCGACACTTGGGGCGGAAGCGTTCCGCTAGCCGTCGCGAGCTACAACGCGGGGTCCGGCAACGTCCGGCGATGGGTCAATACCTACGGCGACCCCCGCACCGGTCAGGTCGACATGCTGAAATGGATCGAGGCGATTCCCTATAGCGAGACCAAGGCCTATGTGCAGCGCGTGATCGAGAACAGCGTCGTCTATGACTCGCTCCGGCCTCAGCCGACGCAGCAGTCCGCGCTTCACGTCTCGCACTATCTCGGAAAGAGCCAGCCCGGCTGATGAGCAGAGCCCCATCGCGTTTCATCACGCCGTCCGGCCTGGCGGCAATTCGAAGCGAATATGAGGAGCTGTTCGGGCTCGATCGGCCGAAGCTGGTCGAAACCATTTCCTGGGCCGCAGCGAACGGCGACCGCTCCGAGAATGGCGATTACATATACGGCCGCAAGCGACTGCGCGAGATCGACCGACGTCTCGGCTATCTGGCCAACGTCATGAAGTCGGCCAAGGTCGTCGACCCAGCAGCGCAGGAGGCCCGCGACCAGGTCAGATTCGGAGCGACGGTCGAGCTTGCTGACGAGGACGACAATCGTCGGACGGTGACGATCGTCGGCGACGACGAGGCCGATGCCACGCGCGGGTTGATCGGCTGGAGCGCGCCTCTGGCCAGGGCCTTGATCAGCGCACGCGAAGGCGACGAGCGGCTTGTGCGCCTGCCTTCCGGCGAAAAATCCTGGGAAGTCGTGTCGATCCGCTACCCGGAGGGAGCCTAGGCCGCGCGACCGGAACCGCGCACCGCTCGGGGCGGCTCGGCGGGCATGCTTTCCGACCATGCGTCGGCGATTGCCGACAGCGCCGCGATCGACGCCTGGGTTTCGTCGTTGCCGTCGATCATCCGCCAGGGCGACCAGCGTGTATCGGAATAAGCGCGAAGCTGCTGCACCGCCTGGCGATAGTCCGGATGGCGCACCTCGATGGCCGGCTCCCGATTGAGAAGCGGCGCCCATGGGTTCTTCGAGCGCTCCCGAAGGCGGAGCTCCTGCACGTCGCTTCCGACATCGAAATAGAGCTTCACGAGCAGGGTACCGTAGTCGCGCTGCTGCGCTTCGAACTCGTTGATCTCGTCGAACGCCCGGGCAGCCGTCTTGTCGTCGACCCGGCGGAGCAGGCGATCGTCGAGCACGCGCCGGTACCAGCTCCGCAGGAAGATGCTTGTGTGGCCAGCCGGCGGCAATTGCCTCCAGAAGCGCGACAGCCAGTGACCTTCCGCCGACTCCCGCCGGTCGTGCCGGGTACAATGGACGCTGTAGTTGCAGGGGTCGAAGGAAGCGGCGAGCTGCCTCAGCGCATGCTTCTTGCCTGACCCCTCGGGCCCTTCGAATAGAATGATCGCGCGCCGGCCGTGCGCGATCTGCGGGACCTGCAATTCCGTCAGGTGATCGCGCATCGCCGCAAGGGTCGCAGCCGGATCCCCGGCGAACGCTACCCGTTCGTTTCGCGTCGACTGTTCCACCACCTTTCGGGGAATATCGGCTTATCGACCGACCGGCAACTTGCAGCAGCCGTTAGACCCTTACGGTTTTGGGACAGCCGTCCCCGCCTGCGTGTCGACGATTCGGATATTGAGCTCCTTGAGCTGCCTGGTAGTCACCGCCGCCGGGGCGTTCATCATCAGGTCCTCCGCCTTCTGGTTCATCGGGAAGACGATGACTTCGCGGATATTCGGCTCGTCGGCGAGCAGCATGACGATCCGGTCGATGCCCGGCGCCGACCCTCCGTGCGGCGGAGCGCCGAACTTGAATGCGTTGATCATTCCCGAGAAATTCTGGTCGACCTCGGCCTGGCTGTAGCCGGCGATCTCGAATGCCTTGTACATGATGTCGGGCCGATGGTTCCGGATCGCGCCCGAGCTCAACTCCACGCCGTTGCAGACAATGTCATACTGCCAGGCGAGGATGTCGAGGGGATCCTTGCTCTCCAGTGCCTCGAGCCCGCCCTGCGGCATCGAGAAGGGATTGTGGCTGAAGTCGACCTTCTTCGCGTCCTCGTCATATTCGAACATCGGGAAGTCGACGATCCAGCAGAAACGGAAGGCGTTCTTCTCGATGAGGCCGAGTTGCTCGGCGACCCGGGTTCGAGCGAGGCCGGCGAGCTTCGCGGCGTCGGCAGGCTTTCCCGCGGCGAAGAAGATGCCGTCGTCTGGGCCGAGGCCCATTTCTGCGGCAAGCTTGTCCATACCGTCGCTGCCGTGGTTCTTGGCGATGGGGCCGCCCCACTCTCCGCCCTTGCGGGTCGCGTAGCCGAGGCCCGCGAAGCCCTCGCCCCGCGCCCAATCGTTCATGTCGTCGAAGAACTTGCGGCTTTTATCCGCGGTTCTCGGCGCTGGAACCGCGCGCACCGCAGCGCCCTTCTCGACCAGCCCGGCGAAGAGGCCGAAGCCTGATCCGCGGAAATGCTCGCCGACATCCGAGATCAGCAACGAGTTGCGCAGGTCGGGCTTGTCTGTTCCGTACTTTAGCAATGCTTCCTTATACGGGATGCGGACGAATTCACCGGCCGGAGTCACCGTCCGACCATCCGCGAACTCCTCGAACACGCCGGCAAGCACCGGCTCGATCGCGTTGAATACGTCGTCCTGCGTGACGAAGCTCATCTCGAAGTCGAGCTGATAGAATTCCCCGGGGCTGCGGTCGGCGCGGGCGTCTTCGTCCCGGAAGCAAGGCGCAATCTGGAAATAGCGGTCGAAGCCCGCGACCATCAGCAGCTGCTTGAACATCTGTGGCGCCTGCGGGAGCGCATAGAACTTGCCGGGGTGGACCCGGCTCGGGACCAGATAGTCGCGCGCGCCCTCGGGGCTGCTTGCCGTCAGGATCGGCGTCTGGAACTCGGTGAAGCCCTGGTCGATCATCCGGCGGCGGATCGACGAAATGACGGCCGAGCGCAGCATGATGTTCCGGTGAAGCTGCTCGCGGCGAAGGTCGAGATAGCGGTACTTGAGCCGGATCTCCTCGGGATAGTCCTGCTCGCCGGCGACCGGCATCGGAAGCTCGGCCGCTGCCGACTGCACGTCGACGCTGATCGCCCGAACTTCGATCTCGCCCGTCGCGAGGTTCGCGTTGGTGGTTTCGGCGGAACGTGCGACGACAGTGCCGTCGACCGTGACGACGGACTCGACCCGAAGGCGGTCCAATATCTGGAAGGCGGCCGAATCGGTATCCGCTACGATCTGCGTGATCCCGTAGTGATCGCGCAGGTCGACGAAAAGCAGATGCCCGTGGTCGCGCTTGCGGTGGATCCAGCCGGACAGTCGGACGGTCTCGCCGACTTCGGCGGCGCGCAGGGCCGCGCAACTATGGGTTCGATAGGCGTGCATGATCGGGTCGGCTCGCAGGGTTTGGACGCGGTGGGAAAGTCGCCGCGCGCTTCCCTTCCAACTCACTTTTTGTCAACCCGCGAGGGCGGAGCTATGGCCGCCGCACAGTCATGCATATTCACCCACTGATTACCACCAGCGCCGAGCTCAAGGCCCTCGTCGACCGTCTCGCAACCCACCAGTTCATAGCCGTGGACACGGAGTTCATGCGCGAGAACACCTATTGGCCTGACCTTTGCCTGATCCAGGTCGCGAGCCCGGACGAGGCAGCCGCGGTCGACCCTAAGGCCGATATCGACCTGCAGCCCCTGCTCCACTTATTCGTCGCCAACGCCGACGTGCTGAAGGTCTTCCACGCCGGCGGCCAGGACCTCGAGATCATCCACAATTTGACCGGCAAGATGCCCGCGCCGCTGTTTGACACCCAGGTCGCGGCGATGGCGCTCGGTCACGGCGAGCAGGTCGGTTATTCGAACCTGATCGAATCGCTGCTGGGCCACAGCCTGGACAAGGGCGCGCGCTTCACCGACTGGAGCCGCCGGCCACTCGACAAAAGGCAGATCGACTACGCGATCGCCGACGTCACCCATCTCGCCACCGTCTTCCCTCGCATGGTCGAGAAGCTGCGGCGCAATGGCCGCGGGGCCTGGCTGGACGAAGAGATGGAGCGCCTGGCCGACCCGTCTAGCTTCGCCTTCGCGACGGAAGATGCCTGGAAGCGCCTAAAGCTCCCCAGCCGCAACCCGACAGTACTCGGCCGGCTGAAGGCGCTTGCGGCCTGGCGGGAGACCGAGGCGCGGTCGAAGAACCTGCCGCGCGGCCGGATCATGAAGGACGACACGCTCACGGAGATCGTTCTTCATCCCCCGAAAAGCCAGGACGATCTCGGACGAATCCGCGGGCTTTCGGCGGGCTGGAAGACGAACGACATCGGCGGTCGGCTGATGGCTTCGCTCGAAAGCGCGAAGCCACTCGAAGGAGACGACCTTCCCGATCGCGAGCCCAGGCGCCCCGGCCTGACCAAGGACGGCGTTCTGGTCAGCGATCTCTTGAAGCTGCTCCTCAAGATCCGCGCCAAGGAAGCGGGCGTCGCACCGCGCCTTATCGCAAGGTCCGACGACCTCGAGGCGCTTGCGGCTGGAGTGCGTTCCAAACTCCGGATCCTCGAGGGCTGGCGATTCGACGAATTCGGCAAGGATGCCCTGGACCTTGTCGAAGGGCGACTCGGCTTTGCAATCGTCAACGGAAAGCTCAGGATGAGCCGGATTGCCAAGGAGGAGAGTGTCGATGCGTAGTCTGATCCTTCTCACACCCGCCATTCTGGTCGCCTGTGCAGCGGCGCCTCCACAGCCCATAATCCATGGCGAAACTCCGGGTCACACCTGCAATGCGCAGGATACCGAGCAATTCATCGGGCAGGTTGGAAACAGCACCACCGGCGCTGCCATCAAGCGCGCAACGAATGCCGCGGAGCTTCGCTGGGCCCTTCCCGGATACATGATGACAATGGAATTCAGCGCCGATCGGGTGACCATCTGGCTCGACGATCAGCGCAAGATCACGAAGATCAGCTGCGGCTAAACTTCAGGCGGCCTCGCCGATCATGCGGGCGTCCATCAGGGCGCGGCGGATCGTCGGAATGCTGAGACGCGCCCGCTCGGCGATTGCGAAGCGGTCCACGGCCTCTACCGCCCGCTCCGCCGTCCAATAGTCGCGATGCAGGCGCTCGGTCATGAAACGCAGCGCCTCGGCCGGGATGTGAAGGCCGCGGTCGGCGAAGAGCAGCTGGATGAGCGACGCGAAGAGGGCGTCGTCCGGGTGATCGATGCGGATCACCGGCGTGACTGCCAGGCGGGTCTTGAGATCGGGCAGCGCCGGGGTCCATGCCGGGGGCGCGGCTTCGGCGACCATGACCAGCGGCCGTCCGCTCTCCTGTGCGCCGTTCCAGGCGTGGAACAGCTCGGTCTCGTCACGCGACTGAGCATCGTCGAGCAGCCGCCCGCCAACCCGCTCGACGAAGCTTCGTGCAAGCAAGGTTCGGCCGGACCGCCGCGGACCGGTAAGGATGGTCGCCTTGACTGGCCACAGGCTCCATTTCCGGAAATGCTCGAACGCCTCCCGGTTCGCCTCGGAAACGATGAAGCGCGCGTCTCCGTCCGTCTGCGGCCAGTCGAGCGGAAGCGCCTGCTGGTCCGGGCCGGCCCTCACGGATGCTGTCCCGTTGGCTGGGCCGCCGGCTGGGGCTCCGCTGCAGTCGCTGGCGGAGGCGGCGGCGGAAGCGGAGGCGGCTTGTTTCCCGCCGAGTGCACGTGAACCACCGTGCCGGCGAAATCGACTGCCCACCCACGACCGCTGAGTGCCGCGGCAAGGCCGGCGATATCCCCGTGATAAGAAACCAGGACATAGCTGGTGCCCGTTGGACTGATCAGCTGCGGAGTGGCCGATGCCACGCCCGGCATCGTCCGGAGGTGCGCCATCGCGAAATTGTAGACGTTGACGTCACCGTTGGCGCTGATCTGTACCTGAATGGCAGTGCCGGTGCTCGCTGGCTTGGCCGCAACCGGCTGCGCTGCGATGGGCTGCTCCGGAAGTACTGGCGGCGGTGGCAGGTCGAGCGATGTATCGCGCATCAGCCGCCCTGCGGAGAGCGCCTGGCCGAACAGCTCGTCCGTCCGCCGAACGCCTTCAGCCATCAGGCCCTGCACGTCGCCGCTGTTCGAAGTTAGCGTGAAGCCGCCGACGATCTCACGGTCGGGCCCATGCATCGCGATGAACCGGGCCCGCGCCGGACCGCCCGGATAGAGCCGTTGCAGCTGCACCTCCGCGACCAGCACGTCAGACGCCCCGTAGAGATCGAGCAGGTTGCGCCACCATCCCCGGCCCGGACGCGTCGTCAGGGCGGCATTGACCAGCAGCGGGTCGGCGCCGAGCCCGCTCACCCGGACATAATCGATCGGGCTGGTCGAGGTCCTGTACTGCGCCCACGCCTTCTGCCAGGCATTGCGAAGCTCGACGCTGGTCTCCGTCCCGCCGGTTACGAGAATGGGCACCAGCAGCATCGGTGCGGTGCGCTGCACCTGCCCGCCTTCGACGCCGAGGAAGGCGGCCGCGCGGGCTCGGTCGAACTGCACGCCGAGGTCAGCGATGTAGCGGTTGGGACCGAGCTGCTCGCGTTCGACATTCACCGAGCTGACGATCTGGTCGAGCGTGCCATCCGGAAGGTTCGGTGCCTGGGCGAGCGGCGCATTGTGCATCTTCGCCCAGAGCACCCGAAAGCCCTGACGCTGCGCGATCCGCCAACCGGCGAAGCGCGCCGACTGCGCGTCAGCCGCGCCGACGTCCACATGGATCCCGGAAACTTCCAGCGTCCCCGAGCTGTCGAGCGGCAGGATTCCGCGGTCGCCGGTCTCCAGCTGGCCATAGACCACCGCCGACACAGTGACGGCGGCGAGCAGCAGCGACAAAGGTACGGCGAGGTGACGCGAGATCATTCGGCGCGTCTTTTGGCGACAACAGCGTGGAAATCCAAGCGGCTTGTCTCTAGTGCCCGCAGCCGATGAGCCAGAAGCCCCTGACCTATGCCGATGCCGGCGTGTCGATTGATGCCGGCAATGCGCTGGTCAAGACCATCGGGCCCCTCGCCCGCTCGACCGCTCGCCCAGGAGCGGACGCGGAGCTCGGAGGGTTCGGGGGCGTCTTCGATCTGAAGGCTGCTGGCTACATCGATCCCCTGTTGGTTGCGGCCAACGACGGCGTCGGGACCAAGCTCAAGCTGGCGATCGAGACCGGACGGCACGAAGGCGTCGGGATCGACCTTGTCGCCATGTGCGCCAATGACCTCATCGTTCAGGGCGCCGAGCCGCTGTTCTTCCTTGATTATTATGCGACCGGTAAGCTCGACAACGATGTCGCAGCAGCTGTCGTCGCCTCGATCGCTGAGGGATGCCGACAAGCGGGCTGCGCGCTGATCGGCGGCGAGACGGCCGAAATGCCTGGGATGTACGCCGGCGGCGACTATGACCTTGCCGGTTTCTGCGTCGGAGCTGTCGAGCGCGACAAGGTGCTGACCGGCAAGGACGTTGCTCCCGGCGACGTCATCCTCGGGCTCGCCAGCTCGGGCGTCCATTCCAACGGCTTCTCGCTGGTTCGCCGGATCATCGAAACCGCCGGATGGGACCTCGGCGACGGGCGGCTTGCGGAGGCTTTGCTGCAGCCGACGCGGATCTACGTCCGATCGCTCTTGCCGCTCGTCCAGGCTGGCGATGTCAAAGGCCTCGCTCACATCACCGGCGGCGGCCTGCTCGAGAACATCCCCCGGGTCCTGCCGGAGGGCACACGGGCCGTGATCGATGGCAGTCGCTGGCCGCTACCGAGCTTGTTCGCGCGGCTGCAGGAGGGCGGCCAGATCGCTCCGGCGGAAATGGCGCGAACCTTCAACTGCGGCATCGGCATGGTCGCGATCGTCGGGTCAGGCGAGGCCGCCGGAGTCACTGCCGCGCTCAAGGCCGCCGGTGAGACAGTCACAGAGATCGGTCGCATCAAGTCCGGTCGCCGTGGCTGCACGGTAAGCGGTGGCGCGGGCACCTGGGCGTCGCAGCAGGACTGGTCCGCAAGCCACGATGCGTGAGCCCCGCCGGGACAATCGCCGTGTCGCCATCCTGATTTCCGGCCGCGGCAGCAACATGCGGGCGCTGATCGAGCAGGCCGACGGCTATGATGTCGCTCTGGTCGGCTCGAACAAACCCGCGGCGTCAGGACTTGCCTGGGCCGAAGAGCGCGGCATCCCCGTCTGGGCCAGGGACAGCAAGGGCGTGGAAAAAGCCGACTATGACCGCCTGCTCAGCGCTGCGCTCGACGAGCATGGGGTGGGGACGATCGCGCTTGCAGGTTTCATGCGCATCCTCTCACCCTGGTTCGTCGGAAATTGGCGCGGGCGAATGGTCAACATCCACCCGTCTCTGCTCCCCAAATATCCCGGGCTGGACACCCATTCGCGTGCGCTGGAGGCCAAGGATGCGATCAGCGGCTGCTCCGTTCACATCGTCACAGAGGAGCTCGACGCTGGGCAGGTGCTCGGCCAGGCGGAGGTGCCCGTCATTCCCGGCGATACGCCGCAATCGCTGGAACAGCGCGTGCTTGCCGCCGAACATCGGCTATATCCTCGCATCCTCAGCGAGTTCGTGAAG
>NZ_JAFAVR010000287.1 GCF_019242355.1 Sphingomonas sp.
GGCTAGTGGTTGGCAGCGGCGACGCGCGGGATGCGTCGATCATCGATGTCACCTCCGCAACCAAGGTCGCGACGGTTCCGCTGGGCGGGACCGCGGAAAGCATGGCCGTTGACGGAGGCGCCGGCCGGGTGTTCATCAACGTCGACACCGCGAACGAGATCGCACGGCTCGATCTTCACACCAACAAAATCGATGCGCGCTGGCCGACGCCGGGGTGCGAAGCGCCACATGGGCTTGCGATCGACAACGTGAAGGGGAGACTGTTCGCCAGCTGCCGAAACGCGAAGATGATCGTCCTCGATGCGAGGACCGGCAAGTCGCTCGCGCTGCTCAGGATCGGCGTGGGGACGGACAGTGCGGCGTTCGATCCGAAACGACTCCGCGCGTTCAGCGCGAACAAGGATGGCACCCTGTCGATCGTCACCGAACGACCGGGGGGGACCTTCGTCTCCCATCCCGGTGTCCCGACCGCGCCGGGCGCGAAGAACATGGCGGTTGATCCACGGACGGGCCGCATTTTCCTCGTAACGGCCTCGGTGGCCACCTCCCGACCTGCGCAAAAGCCCGGCGGCTCGCCCTCTTACGATTTTGCGTCTGGCACTGTGAAAGTCATGATCTTCGATCCCAAGCCTTGACGAGAATCCTCGACGAGACCGGCTGGGTCAGCCAGTCTAGGCGTTATGCCAAGGCCCTGATGCTGTCGATCATCTGCCGCCAGACGCCGATCGCGGCCTGGCCGTCTGCGATGGCGTCGTCGCCCGATTCACACATCGACGGAGTCGCTTCGCGCAAGGCGATCAGGATGTGGTCCGCGGCATCCTCGTCGCTACCGAGCAGACCTTTCCGATGATCGCGAAGCACGGCGCCGATACGATCGATCACACCCTGCGAAACTTGCCGAGAACCGGGTTCCATCCAACGTCTCCACGCCAGGGTCGGCGCGACAATCTTCCGACAACTCAGAGAACGGCGGAACTCACGATTCCGAATAGTGCATGAGGTCCGCGCGCCGCGCACGTCGATTCGTCATATCAACACTTGATTAGGGCGGCCGTCATATCACCGCAATGTTCGAGCAAGGTGCGGGCAACACCGGGCATCTAATCGCTGATGCTCGGAGACTGTAGAATGACCGACGACCATCTAGATTATTTTCGCCGCCGTGAGCGCCAGGAGCGCGCCTTGGCGAAAACGGCCCCCAGCGTCGACGCTCGGCGCACGCATCAGCAGGCTGCGGAACATTATGCCTGGGTCGTGCATGGGTCGAGAGGCCTCGATCCCGCGCCCTTGTGGCGCGCGGTCGGACTTCTTTAAATTGGCTCCGGCGGCAGCCCCGGGTCGGCGGCGACGCCCTCACCGAGGGCAACCTTCCCGTCAGGCGCGCTTGATCCCCGGCTAGTCATGTATCAGCAGCCGGGCCCACAAGGCACAGATTGATCGTCCAATGGCCGCGCGATCAGCAAATCGCGTCGCTCACCCGACTGCAACTCATGGACAATCGACCAGCCAAGACTTATGTACCGGCCGTTATGGAATGTGTGCTCCCACGCGTTTGCACCAAGGGTCGGCCCCGTGAATTCGATGTCGACGAGGCCCTGGCCGCGGCGCTTCGTGTCTTCTGGTCGAAGGGCTACGAAGCCGCGTCGCTGACCGACCTGACCGAGGCAATGGGCATCACCCGGCCGAGCCTCTACGCCGCGTTTGGGAACAAGGAAGCCCTGTTCCGCAAGGCGCTCGATCTCTATGAGCAGGAAAAGCTCGCCTATATCGGCGAGGCGCTGAAGGCGCCGACCTCGCGCGAAGTTGCCGAGCGGCTGCTTCGCGGGGCGCTGGCGATGCAGACCAGCGACTGCGAGCCCAAGGGCTGCATGCGCGTGCTGACGTCGGTCAGCTGCAGCCCGGAGGCCGATTCGATCCGTGCCGACTTGATGGCGCGACGCCAGTCGTCGCAGCGGGCGCTGTGCGACCGGATGCAGCGCGCCAGGGACGAAGGCGACCTTCCCGAGGGCACCGACGTCGACGGCCTGTGCGCCTATCTCGGGGCTGTGCTTGGCGGAATGAGCATCCAGGCCAGCGGCGGCGCGCCGCGGGCGCAGCTTGAGAGCCTTGTTGAAACGGCGCTCGGCATGTGGCCCGGAAAATAGCCGAAAAAAATAACGTACCGGTCGGTATTGAAGTCTTGACCGCCGCTGAATCACTTTCTATACCAGTCAGTATAGAAGGGCGACATCGAGCCGCCGAGGAAAGCGCGACGCGTATCTGTCGCATTACCGGGATACTCATCGCGTCCTAGGACGCGGTCCCCCGTACCAGAATGCCGGGTCAGGTTGATCCACGGCTGCGGCACGTGTCGCGGCGGCGGACCTTCGCGCCCAACAATGTCGAAGCCACCGCGCGATTCCCACCGTCGCGGAACGGCAAGTCGCGCTCGCCGAACAGGAGATTAACAATGGCCAGCCTTCCCCTCCCCGCCTTGCAGCAATCACGGCCGTCCGTCGTCGCCGTCGCGTCGGACGTCGTCGGCACCGTCGCTCCCGCCCGCCTGTCAGCCCTGGAATGGTCGATCGTCGCGATGGCGGAGCGGGACAGCCTGTCGAGCATCCGCGAGCCGAGCCGCTATACCCGCGTGCTTCGCGCCTTTTTCGGCCTGAAACAGCCCAACCGGCTGGCCAGTGATCGACTGGAGACGCTTCGCCGTGTGTCTGTGCTCGCCTGGCTTCACGGCTGGAACGTGCCGAAGTCGGAACTCGTCGCCTTTCGCGAAGCCGGCTTCAGCAACGACCAGTTCGAGCTCATCCAGAACAGCCTCGGCCAGGCGCGTGCGTCGGCCCGCCGCCGGAAGCACGCACGATGAACATGGAGACAAGGGTTGAATCGGGATCGGGACAGGGCCTCGGCAACCGCGTCGCCGGCCTCTCCCGCAACCAGAAGATCGCGCTGGGCGCGGCGCCCTTGGCGCTGCTCGCCGGCGTGATCCTGTGGGAAGGCAACGGCGCCCCCGCGCCGGCCGCGCCGCCGCCGCCTGTCGTGACTGTCGCGACGCCGCTCGTGCGCCAGGTCGCCGAGTGGGACGATTATTCGGGCCGCTTCGAGGCGAGCAAGAGCGTCGAGGTCCGACCGCGCGTGTCGGGCGCGATCACCGGCGTCTATTTCACGGACGGCACCGTGGTGCGTCAGGGCCAGCTCCTCTTCACCATCGACCAGCGCCCCTACCGGGCGGCGCTCGCCCAAGCGCAGGCCGCCGTCGCAAGCGCGCGCAGCGACCTTACGCTTGCCCAGGCCAACCTCGGCCGGGCGACGCGGCTGCTCGCGGTCGACGCAGTGTCCCGCAGCGACGTCGACCAGCTTCGTGCCAAGGTGCAGGCCTCGCAGGCCGAGCTCGCGGCGGCCAACGCGCAGGTCCAGGCCCGCGCCCTCGACCTGAGCTTCACGCAGGTGCGCGCGCCGATCGGCGGACGGATCTCCGACCGCCGCATCGACCCGGGCAATCTCGTGCAGGGCGGCGGCAGCGGTGCCGACGGCTCGCTCCTGACGACGATCAACGCTCTCGACCCGATCTACTTCACCTTCGACGCGTCCGAGGCCCTGTTCCTCAAGGCCCGCCGCGCTAAGGAGACCGGAGCGGCGCCGTCGGACGTTCAGATTCGGCTTCAGGACGAAACCGATTACCGCTGGCACGGCCGCCTCGATTTCGCCGACAACGGGCTCGACACGCGGTCCGGCACCATCCGCCTGCGCGCGATCGTGTCCAACGGCACGCAGTTCCTGACGCCGGGAATGTTCGGCAACATGCGTTTGTCGGACGGTGTTCCCGAAAGGGCGCTCCTGGTCCCTGACGCAGCCGTCTCCACCGACCAGGCGCGCAAGATCGTCATGGTTGCCGCCAAGGACGGCAGCCTGACGCCGCATCCCGTCATGGTCGGCCCGGTCATCGATGGCCTGCGCGTGATCCGCTCCGGACTCGCGCCGACCGATCAGGTCGTCATCGCCGGCGCCCAGCTGGTGATGCCCGGGATGAAGGCCAAGCTTCAGCCCGGCAAGATCACGGCGGTCGCCGCGGCAACAGCCCAGCCCGACACCGTATCGGCACCGCTTAGCGGCCAGGCAACGTTCGCCAGTCGCTGAGCGGAGCCCGTTTCCCTGATTTCTTGAACCGGCTCAGCGCCGGGGAGCCACTTCCATGCGCCTGTCACGCTTCTTCATCACTCGGCCGATCTTCGCCGCCGTCATCGCGATCCTTATCACGGTGATGGGCGGGATCGCTTATTTCGGCCTGCCGGTGTCGCAATATCCCGACATCGTCCCGCCGACGGTGACGGTCAATGCGAGCTACCCCGGCGCCGACGCCGAGACCGTCGCGTCGACCGTCGCGGCACCCCTGGAGCAGGAGATCAACGGCGTCGACAACATGATCTACATGTCGTCGCAATCGACCGGCGACGGCAATCTCACCATCACCGTCACCTTCAAGCAGGGTACCGACCTCAATGCCGCGCAGGTGCTGGTCCAGAACCGGGTCGCCATTGCCGCACCGCGCCTGCCGCAGGACGTGCAGAGGCTGGGCATTGTCACGCGCAAGACCTCGCCCGACTTCCTGATGGTCGTGAACCTGATCTCGCCCGATCACTCGCTCGACCGCGGCTACATCTCCAACTACGCGCTGACTCAGGTTCGCGACAGAATCGCGCGGCTCGACGGCGTCGGCGACGCGCGACTGTTCGGATCGCGCGACTATGCGATGCGAATCTGGATCGATCCCAACAAGGCGGCGGCGCTGAACCTCACCGCCGGCGAGATCGTCGACGCCTTGCGCGCGCAGAACGTGCAGGTCGCCGCCGGAACGCTCGGCCAGCCGCCCTACGCCAGCGGCAACGCCTACCAGGTCAATGTCGAGACGCAGGGCCGGCTCAACGACCCGCAACAGTTCGCCAACATCGTTATCCGCACAGACGCGGACGGGCGCCAGGTGCACGTGTCCGACGTGGCCCGGGTCGAGCTTGGCGCCGCGGACTATGCCGCCAACACTTACCTATCGGGCGAACCGACCGTCATCCTCGGCGTCTTCCAGCGCCCGGGCTCCAACGCTCTAGCCGCCGCTGCCGCCGTGCAGCGCGAGATGGCGACCATGTCGAAGAGCTTCCCGCCGGGCCTCGAGTACCGCATCATCTACAACCCGACCGAGTTCATCTCGCAGTCGATCGCGGCGGTGCGCGAGACGCTGCTCGAAGCCATCGCTCTCGTGGTCCTCGTCGTTATCGTGTTCCTGCAGCGCTGGAGGGCCGCGGTCATCCCGGTGGTCGCCATCCCGGTGTCGCTCATCGGCACGTTCGCGATCCTGCTCAGCGTCGGCTATTCGCTCAACAACCTGTCGCTGTTCGGCCTGGTGCTGGCGATCGGCATCGTCGTCGATGACGCCATCGTTGTCGTCGAGAATGTCGAACGGAACCTGGCCAAGGGACTCACCGGCCTGGACGCCGCGCGAATGTCGATGGATGAGGTCGGCACGGCATTGATCGCCATCGTCCTGGTGCTCTGCGCGGTGTTCCTGCCGACCCTGTTTATGAACGGCCTGTCGGGAGCCTTCTACCACCAGTTCGCGGTGACGATTGCCGGCGCGACCGTGATTTCCCTGCTGGTGTCGCTGACCCTGTCGCCGGCGCTCGCCGCGATCCTTCTCAAGCCGCACTCGGAGGACAAGGCGCCGTCCAATCGTGTGACCGCCTTCCTCGTCGCCGCCGGCCACCGCTTCAACCGTGCCTTCGAGCGGTTCAGCGAATCATACTCGCGCCTGACTCGCCGGCTCGTCGCCATGCCTCGGCGCATGATGCTGGCCTACGCCGGCCTCATTGCCGCAACGATCGGCCTGTTCTGGATCACGCCGTCCGGCTTCATCCCGGCGCAGGACCAGGGCTACTTCCTGACCGTCATCCAGTTGCCGCCCGGCTCCTCGCTCGAGCGCACCGACGCCGTGATGCGCGAGGTTGCGGCGCGCATTCTGCCGATCCCCGGCGTCAAGGGCTCGGTCATGCTCGCTGGCTTCGACGGCGCCTCGCAGACCCAGGCGCCCAATGCGGCCGCGGCCTATGTCCCGCTGCAATCGTTCGAGGAGCGCCGCAAGCTCGGCGTCACGCTGCAAAGCATCATGGCCGAGGCGCAGAAGCGTACTGCCGACATCAACGAGGCGCGGCTACTGATCGTGCCGCCGCCGCTGATCCAGGGCATCGGCTCGGCCGGCGGCTACCGGATGATCGTCGAGGACCGCACCGGCCACAGCTTCCCGGAGTTGTCCGGGCTGTCCTGGGGCCTGATCGCCAAGGCCAACCAGACGCCCGGCCTGAAGCAGGTCTATACCCTGTTCGACATCAATACGCCGCGGGTGTTCGCCGACATCGACCGCGGCAAGGCCGACATGCTGGGCGTGCCGCCGGAACGCATCTTCGAGGCGCTTCAGGTCTATCTCGGCTCGGCGTTCATCAACGACTTCAACCTGCTCGGCCGCACGTACCGTGTGACCGCCCAGGCCGACTCGGCCTACCGTGCGTCGGAGGCGGACATCGCCAACCTGCGCACCCGGTCGAACTCCGGCGCGATGGTTCCGATCGGCTCGGTGACGACCTTCCAGGACCGAACGGGCCCGTACCGCGTGTCGCGCTACAACGGCTTCCCGGCGGTCGAGATCGACGGCGACACCGCTCCCGGCTACTCGTCCGGTCAGTCGCTGAAGAGCATGGAAAAGCTCGCCGACGCGACCTTGCCGCCCGGCTACGCCCACGAATGGACCGGCATCGCCTATCAGCAGAAGGCCGCGGGGAGCACGTCGGGCCTGGTCTTCGGAATGGCCGTGCTGTTCGTCTTCCTTGTGCTTGCGGCGCAATTCGAGAGCCTGATCCTGCCGCTGTCGATCATCCTGATCGTGCCCATGTGCCTGTTCGCGGCGATGATCGGCGTCCACCTGAGAGGAATGGACAACAATGTCCTGACGCAGATCGGGCTCGTTGTGCTGATCGCGCTTGCCGCCAAGAACGCTATCCTGATCGTCGAGTTCGCGCGGCAGGACGAGGCGGCCGGCATGTCGACGATCGAAGCGGCCGTCCGCGCCGCCCACGACCGCCTCCGCCCGATTCTGATGACCAGCTTCGCCTTCATCCTCGGCAGCGTGCCGTTGCTGTTGGCGACGGGCGCGGGCGCGGAGCTTCGGCAGGCGCTGGGCACCGCCGTGTTCTTCGGGATGGTCGGCGTGACGGGCTTCGGCCTGATCTTCACGCCCACCTTCTATGTCGTCTGCCGCGCCATCGGCGACCGCATCGCCCGCCGGCGCCGTGGCGGCGGCGAGGTCGAGCCCGCGCTGATCCCGGCCGAATAGGAATGACCATGTTCAGAAACGCGACCCTCATGACCTCGGCGCTTGCCTTGGCCGCTTGTGCCAGTGGACCCGACTATCATCCGCAGGCGGTTTCCGCCGCAGCCGCAGCGCCGTTCGTGATGGCGCAAGGGTCGGCCGTCACATCGCCGTCGCAGCCGGTCGGTAACTGGTGGCGGCTTTACGACGACCCGGTACTGGATGGGCTCGTGAGCGACGCCCTCGCCGCAAATACCGACGTCCGCGTCGCCGAGGCGCGGCTCCAGCGCGCCCGTGCCGCCGTTCGCGAGGAACGCGGCGCTGCCGAGCCGCAGGTCGGCCTTAGTGGCAGCGCGCAATACGGCCGCCCGTCCGGCCCCACGATCCCGGGCGAAAGGACGACCGACGTGCAGATCGGCCTCGGCCTCGATGTCGCCTACGAAGCCGACCTGTTCGGGCGCATCAGCCGTCGGGTCGAAGCGGCACGCGGTGACGTCGGCGCCGCCGCCGCCGATGCCGACGCGGTTCGTGTCACCATCGTTTCCGATACTGTGCAGGCCTATGCCGACGCCGTCTCCTCGGCGGAACGGATGGCGGTCGCCCGCAAGATCGTCGCCTTGCTCGATCAGTCCCTCCTCCTGACCGAGCGCCGCCACCAGGTCGGCGAGGCGACCGGTCTCGACACCGCGCGCATCGCCACGCTGCGCGATCAGCGCCGGGCCGACATTCCGACACTCGAGGCCGAGCGGCAGGGCGCATTGTTCCGCCTCGCCACGCTGACCGGCCGGCCTCCACGCGAACTTCCGGCCGACGCTGCCGTCCGCACGTCGACACTCCGCCTCGATCAGCCGATCCCGGTCGGCAATGGCGCAAGCCTCCTCGCCCGCCGCCCCGACGTTGCAGCAGCGGAGCGCCGCCTCGCCGCCTCGACCGCGCGCATCGGCGTCGCCACCGCCGATCTCTATCCGCGCGTCACGCTCGGCGGATCGGTCGGATCGAACGGTGCCGGGGTAAGTAATATTCTCAATCCGATCAGCTGGCTGGTCGGCCCCCTGATCAATTGGACCGCCAACCGCAGCGCCGCCCGTGCCCGAGTCGCCGAAGCCCGCGCCGACACGCAGGCGGCGCTGGCGACGTTCGATGGCACCGTCCTGGAAGCGCTCCAGGAAACGGAGACTGCGCTGTCGGCCTACCAGCAGGCGCTGAACCGGCGCGCGGCGTTGCACTCCGCCGAAAACGAAGCCGAAGTCGCCGCGCGGATCACCCGCGCGCGCCAACGCGAGGGCGACATCAGCTCGCTCGAGCTGCTCGATGCTGAGCGGACGGCAGCGGAGGCAGAAGCGGCACTTGCCGAAGCGGACGCCAATGTCGCCAAGTCTCAGATCGACCTCTTCCGCGCGCCCGGCGGCAGCTGGAGCTCAAAAGCGCGCATCTGATTCGTGCGCCCCGCCGGAGTTTAACGTCCGGCGGAGAACAAGCAGTCCGCTATCCGATCGGGGCGCCGAATAACTGCAGCCAGCATTGCTGGTCCTTGAGGCGATATGAGAGGCCAGCCGCTCCGCATCTTCACCGACACCTGACAGCAGTGTCGACTTGCGTTTCGAAAGCCATGGAAGTCCGAGGAAATAGAGGCCTGGGACGGGACTGACGCCATCCGTGTGCAGTGGTTCGCCTCGCTGGGAGAACACGGGCAGGTCAATCCAGTCCAGTTCAAGTGCGTAGCCGGTCGCCCAGATCACGGCGGAAATGCCCGACGCAGCCAGATCGAGCTGCGTCACTGGATGGGTGACACATGCCGGGTCGGGTCGGAGGGGCACCGGATCCGGTGCCGGCAGTTCCAGACCGTTGCCGGTGGCATAGGCGTCGATCGCCGCACGAAAGCGGTGATAATGTGCATCACCCTTCGCCAGGCTGTCTTTCAAGTCGGGCTTGAACCGTGCCACTCCGTCGCAGATTGCAGCCAATCGCCCGGTCAGCGTGGCGCCAAGGTGGGCGAGTTCACGCAGGTCCATGTCGCGACCGCCGTCGATGCCGGTCAGGAGCGGTGGCGGCTCACGAATGTCCCGAGACGCGGTCGGACGATCCCATTCGCCGAGCGCGAACTCCCAATGATGGAAATCGCGCCCCCGGTAGCGCCGCGGGACGCGCCGATGTGAGCCTACCGCCAGCCATACGGACCTGCCGTCTCGGATCAGGTCCTCGGCAATCTGCGTTCCCGAAGCACCCGCCCCAACGATCAAGATCCCTCCGGGCGGAAGGGTCTGCGGGTTGCGGTACGAACGGGCGTGCAGCTGGACGACACCGCTCAGTGCCTTCGAAGCCTCCGGGATCACCGGGCGCTGATAGGGTCCCGTGGCCACCACCACGTTGCTGGCAACGATCGGCCCTGCGTCGGTCTCGGCCACGAGTCTCGCTTGACGGCCACGCAAACGCCGCACCGTCACACCTGTCCGCACCGGCGCCCTGATGTGGCACGCATACGACTCAACGAAGTCAACGATATCGTCACGGCCGGCGAACCCTTCAGGCGACGCGGACGGGTGCAAGAAGCCTGGCAGTTCCAAACTCCAATTCGGAAACTGGAAGGCAAGGGAATCCCACCGCTCGCTGCGCCAACGCTCGGCTATCCGTCCGCGCTCCAGCACCAGGTGCGGCCGCCCGGCGCGACCCAGCCAGTAGCTCATCGCCAGGCCAGCCTGACCCGCGCCGATTACCAGGGTGTCGATTGTCTCCGCGGTCATGAGTCCTGGAGCCTGGTCACTGTCGGTAACCGGGCCACTTCCAGCTCAGCGGAAGTTCACGCGCGCGCGGGCGTAATAATAGCCGCCATTGATGCCGAAGGCCGAGAACTTGGGGTAGATTTCAACAGCGGGGCTTCCCGCTGCCGCAGCAACTGCCAGAGCCTCCGCATTGACGCGGTTCGGACGCTTGTCGAACAGATTGTTGGCTCCAACGGACACCGAAAGACTTTTGAACAGCGCGAAGCTCACGTCGATGTCGGTGATGAAGGCGCTGCCGGTGGAGTCGCGGTAGAACTTGCCGTCGCCGGGATCCTCGAAATTATACGCGTTTCCGTAGAACCTCTCCTTGCCGGAGACCGTCCAACGGCCGGTGGCGTAGAGAGCTGACAGGATAGCCTTGAAGCGCGGCGATGCCGTTTCCAGTGTGGAAATTGCCACCGGGTCGAACAAGCTCTGTCCGGATGCTGCAATCTGCGGCGGCGTCTCCCGGATCCGGGTAACCTTGGTCCTGCTGTAGCTTCCACTGAGTGACCACTGAATGCTTCCCCGGCCAGGCAGCGGCGTGCGCAGGTTTGCAACGACGTCGACGCCGCGAGTGCGGGTGTCCAGCCCGTTCGTGAAGACATTGATGCCGGTGAACGGCACGTTTTCGAGAACATTACCGTTGGCAATGATCGCCTGGTTGACCGCATCCGAGCGAAGCTCCCCGGCATAGGTGCCATAGAGGGTGCCACTGCCGACGACGCGGTTGCGGATCGAAATCTGGTAGGCATCGATCGTGAAGCTGACGCGAGGAGCTGGGGTCGCAACCGCGCCGATGCTGAAATTGCGTGCGTGTTCCGGCGCAAGCGGCTTGACGCCGATGAGAGCGGCAGCGGGAGCGTTGGGCGGCAATTGCACGAAAGCGGTATTCGGCTGCACGTTCGTCGCCGAATAATAGGCTTCGGCAAGCGACGGGGCACGGAACCCCGAACTCGCCGTGCCGCGGACTGCGAGACCAGGCGAGATCTCCTTTCGGGCGCTAATCTTGCCAATCACCGTACTTCCGAAGTCGGAATAATGTTCGAAGCGGCTCGCCAGATCGACGGTGAAGCCCCCACCGGGAAGCACGTTCAGGTCGGCATATGCGGCCTGGTTGCTTCGACCGTGCGAACCCGCGTCCGTCAATGCGAAGCCGGGAAAGGATTGTGAGCCGGCCTTGTACCGCGATGCCTCGTCGCCGGCGAGCAATGCATAGCTGTCATGCCGATACTCGGCGCCGAGAGCGAGACCAACCGCACTGCTCAAGCGTCGGCGTACGTCGAGATTTGTCGTCCACTCGGATGCCTTGAAGCTTCCGTTATGGAAATTCGTCGGCGTCGACCCTGTGTCATGGAACAAGTCGACATTCGCCGAATCCGTGACTTCCACCCGATTGCTGTTCCGGCCGTCGGTCGTGCTGAGATCCCAGGCCCAGCCGGCGAGGTTTCCGCTCAACCCGATGGTGGCCGAGTAATCCCAGCTCTTCAGGCGATCGATCGGATTGAAGCCGTGCGGGTAAAGCTCCGGCAATTTCGTGGGCAGGCGAAAGTTCGCCCAACCACCTGCATTGCGATACCCGAGGGTTCCAAAGGCATAGGCCTGCACGCTCCCAAGGTCGTAACCCATGTTCGCGGCGAAAGTTTGCTGCGTATATCGGGCGTCGCCGAAGACCTTGTTGAGCAGAGGATAGCCGTCGAGATCGGCCCAATCCGGATGAGCGCCCGAGGCGATGGCCTGCTCAACCCGGGCATCGGGTCCGCCGGCGTTGCTGAAATCATGGAAACGCGTTTCGAATGACAAATCAAGGAACCCCTTCGGGCCGAGCGGCGCACCGGCACTCGCCGACGCGCCCAGGGTCTCGCCGTCACCCTTCCCATATTCTCCCGCATAGGCCTCACCCCAGCCGCCCGAGGTCGAGTCATTGAGGATGATGTTGATGACGCCGGCAATCGCGTCCGAGCCGTACTGGGCCGCAGCACCGTCGAGCAGGACTTCGACTCGCTTGATGGAAGCGACCGGGATGAAGTTAAGATCCGGCGCCGCGCCGCCCTGGAACGCGCTCGATAGGACCGACAGATTGGCGGTGCCGTGAAGGCGCTTGCCATTGACCAGGACCAGCGTGTGGTTTGGCGACACTCCGCGCAGTCGCGCCGCCAGCGTCTCGTTCGCGAGATCATTGCCGACCGCCTGAGTGTTCAACGACGGCACGAGGTCGGCCAACGAGTCGCTGAGGTTGGGCGGTCCCGCGACTTTCAAAGACTGGGACGTCACCACCTGAACAGGCTCCAGGCTGTCCTTCGCTCTCAACCCCGAAAAGCGGGTGCCAGTGATGATGATCGTGTCGTCCGGTTCCCGGTTGGAATCCGGCGCGATCCCGTGCTGATCCATCGGAGGTTGGGCCGACGCAACCTGCGCCGCAACGGCCGCAGCAAGCAAGGCGCTCATAAGCCCCCTTCGGAGCGCGCCCCCTGCGCGTGCCCCCTCACCGTCGTTAACGGAAATTGAATCGCAGGTCGAGTCACTACCCGGACCGCTGGTCGGCGGTGGCCAGTGTCACGGTGGAGGCCCGAGCCGGAATCGAACCGGCGTGCAAGGATTTGCAGTCCTCTGCGTAACCACTCCGCCATCGGGCCCCGGAGTTGATCGCGCCTTTTCGCGACCTTTCCTCGCCGGTCAAGTGCGAACCGTTGCGCGGTCGCGCTGGCCAGGCAATCGTTCAACTTTCGACCAATGGCGGTTGGCGACGCAGCTCGCTCGCTTTATGAGCGACCTTGAACATCGGGTGTCTTAGCGACATATAACAGCCATGACCGTCCAGTCTTCAGTCTCCGTCCGGGCCCAGCCGGCCGACCGGGCGCCCGGCACGGACCTTGCCCTTGCGCGCGCGGCGATGGTCGAAAGCCAGCTGCGGCCGCAGGGCGTCACCGACGCGGCAGTGCTTGGGGCCATGGGTGAGATCGAGCGCGAGCGCTTCGTTCCGGAGCAGGCGCGCGCGCTCGCTTACATCGATCGCGCGGTTCCGCTCGGCGGCGGACGGTTCCTGCCGGCGCCGGCGGTGCTCGGCGCGCTTCTGACCCAGATGGCGCCACGGCCCGGCCAGCGCGCCCTCGTGGTCGGTGCCGGAACCGGCTATTCGGTCGCAGTCCTCTCCGCCATGGGGCTCGAGGTGGTCGGCGTCGAGTCCGCGGTCGAGCTTGCGGCCCGTGCGGGAGAGCTCGGCGTCGACGTCCATGACGCACCGCTCGAGGGTGGCCATGCCGAGGGTGCGCCCTACGACCAGATCCTGATCGACGGTGCGGTCAGCGATATTCCCGCCGCAATCATCGGCCAGCTTGCCGACGGCGGTACCCTTGGCGCAGCGCTGATCGACCGCGGAGTCAGCCGGCTGATCGTCGGCCGCAAGGCCGGCGGGGCGTTCGGATATCTCACCGTAAGCGACGCCGGCAGCCCACCGCTGCCGGGTTTCGAGCGGCCCAGAAGCTTTACATTTTGAGGACTGCAGTGGTTCGGAAAATCCTTAGCGGCACATTGGTCGCGGCATTGCTTGCCGGCACGGCCTCCGCCGACACCCTTCGCGAGGCGCTTGTCGACGCCTATCAGAGCAACCCGACGCTGACGGCACAGCGCGAAGCCCTTCGCGCAACCGATGCAACCGTCGCGATCGCGAGGGCCGCCGGCCGGCCACAGGTCAGCGGCACCGTGGGCCTCAACCGTGACCTCACCCGGTCCGGCATCCTCAACACCGGAGGAAGCAAGAACAACCTCTCCGTCGGAGTGGACGTCAGCTACCCTTTGTTCAACGGCGGCAGCGTCCGTAACCAGGTCAGGGGCGCGGAAACGCGAGTGCTCGCGGGCCGCGCGACCCTGCAAGCCGTCGAAGGCGACGTCTTCACCAACGCTGTCTCGGCCTACATGGACGTGATCCGCGACCGGTCGATCGTCGAGCTCAACCAGAATAACGTCAAGGTCCTGGAGACGAACCTCAAGGCCACTCAGGATCGCTTCCAGATCGGAGACGTCACCCGGACCGACGTCGCCCAGTCGGAGGCGCGGCTCCAGCTCGGCCGCTCGCAGCTTGCGACCGCGCAGGGGCAGCTCACCGCAAGCGAAGCCACCTATCGCCAGGTGATCGGCCACGCTCCGGGCCAGCTTGCGCCGCCGCCGCCGCTTCCGCCGCTCCCCGCCACCGCCGACGAGGCCGTGCGGATCGCGCTCACGGACAATCCCGACCTGGTCTCGGTCGTTCAGCAGGCGACGGCGGCTGGTTACGACGTTCGTGTCGCCGGTGCGAGCCGGCTCCCGACCCTGTCGGTGGGAGGCAGCGGCACCTACGTCAATTACCTCGGGAACGAAGGCAAGAATCTCTTCGGCCAAGCGAACCCCAGCAGCGGAGCGCAGACGGCAATCGGCTTGAACGCGAACATCCCGATCTTCCAGGGCGGCTTGCCGACAGCACGAATTCGCCAGGCGCAGGCACTTCAGGGACAGCTTCTCGAGCAAGTCGTCGGCACCGAGCGCGCGGTGGTGCAGGCGACGCGAGCCGCCTTTGCCGGCTATTCCGCTGCACAGCTCGCGATCCAGGCCAATTCCGTTGCGGTCCAAGCCGACCAGCTTGCGCTCGAAGGTAGCCGGGCCGAGCAGACCGTCGGCACGCGCACCGTGCTCGACGTTCTCAATGCCGAGCAGGAGCTTCTGAACTCGCAGGTCGCGCTCGTGACTGCCAAGCGCGATGCCTATGTCGCGGGCTTCCAGCTGCTGAACGCCATGGGAGTCGCAACGGCCAAGGACCTCGGGCTTGATGGCGGACCGCTCTACGATCCGCTCGGCAACTATCGACGTGTCGCCGCCAACTGGAGCGATTGGGCGAACGACCCCGCGCCGCGCCCGGTCGCGACCCGGACCGTCGACCCACAGGAACTGCCGCCCGCGCCGATCGTCACTCCGCAGATCATAACCAACAGCAATCTGCCCGAGCCGACCGCGGCCGAGATGAACGGCACGCAAGTCGCTCCGCGTGCGACGGTCACCAATCCAATGTTGGCTCCGCCGACGGTCACCCAGCCGCCGGTGAGCGCGACCATCACGCAGCCCGCAACCTCTGGCGTGACTTCGCCGCGGCGATAGGCAATACCGGCTTCGCAATGCAGTCACCCGGTCGTGAGCCCTCGATGGAAGACATCCTCGCGTCGATCAAGAAAGTGATCGCCGAGGAGAAGGAGCAGCGTGGCGCGGTCCGGTTCGAGGAACCGGCGGAGCAATCGTCTCGCGAGGGTGCCGGTCCGCAGGCGCATGATGCCGACGAGGTTCTGGAGCTCGACGAGCCGCTCGCTCCTCCAGTGGATCTCGGTCCGCCGCTGATCGACGAGGCAATCGCCGGCCAGAGCCGCGAGGCGCTGGACAAGCTGTCGACCATCGCCGCCACCGTGCCCGCTCCACCGTCCGTCAACCCGCTCGAGGAGATGGTGCGCGAGATGCTGCGGCCGGTGCTCAAGCAATGGCTCGACGAGCATTTGCCGCAGATCGTGCAGGAGCATGTGAAGCGCGAGATCACGCGCATCACCGGTCGGCCCGTCTAGTCGCTCGACCTGTCGCCAGCGCCGCATATGCAGAGGGCGCCGGACCAGCCGGCGCCCTCACCCCACCCCATGATCGCCCGGGCGGCTTCGGGGCGCCGCCCTGACGATCATCCCCAGAGACTAGTCGCGCATCTGCGGCAGGTAATCGTCGTCCGCGGCGTCGCTGAACTTGGTCGTTCGGCCGTCGAAGCGGACCCGCACGATTCCCGTCGAGCCGTGGCGCTGCTTGGCGACGATGACCTCGGCCCGGCCCGCGGCCTGATCGTACTTCGCCTTCCATTCCTCGTACTTGCCGACCTTGTCGAGGTTGCTCGACGCTTCTTCGGGTGTCGGCATCTCGACCTCGGTCGCCTTCAGATAATAATCCTCGCGATAGATGAAGAGGACGATGTCGGCGTCCTGCTCGATCGAGCCTGATTCCCTGAGGTCCGACAGCTGCGGCCTCTTGTCCTCGCGTTGCTCGACCGCTCGGCTGAGCTGCGAGAGGCCGATCACCGGCACGTCAAGTTCCTTGGCGAGCTGCTTCAGCCCGCGGCTGATTTCGGAGATTTCCTGGACCCGGTTCTCGCTCCCGTTGCGTCCTGTCCCCTGAAGGAGCTGGAGATAGTCGACGACGATCACTCCGATATTCTTCTGCCGCTTCAGTCGCCGTGCCCGCGTCCTGAGCGCGGCAATCGTGAGGCCGGGGGTGTCGTCGATGTAAAGGGGCAGGCTCTGAAGCTCGGCGGCGGCGCGAGCGAGGTCACGGAACTCGTGCTGAGAAATCCGGCCGGTCCGCAAGTTCTCGGACGTGATGCCGGATTGTTCGGAAAGAATACGGGTCGCCAGCTGGTCGGCTGACATTTCGAGGCTGAACAGAACGGCCGCTGCCCCAGCCGACTTCTCCGGCTCGATCCCGGCTTCGGCGTCGCTCATGAATCGACGCGCGGCGGCGAAGGCCATGTTGGTGCCCAGTGCGCTCTTGCCCATGCCGGGGCGCCCGGCGACGATGATGAGGTCGGACTTGTGAAGACCGCCGATCTTCGAGTTGAGGGCGTCGAGGCCGGTCGTAAATCCCGACAGATGGCCGCCGCTGTTGAGCGCGCGCTCGGCCATTTCGAGCGCATCCTTGGTGGCTTCCGCGAACGACTTCGCCTTGCCGGCCGAGCCGCCTTCCTCGGCGACCTTGTAGAGCTGGGTCTCGGCCTTCTCGATCTGCTGGAGAGGAGCAATCTCCTCGCTGGTGTCGAGCGCCCCCTCAACCAGATCGCGGCCGACACCGATCAGTGCTCGCAGCAGCGCGAGGTCGTAGATTTGTGCCGCGAAGTCGCGCGCGCCGATGACGGCCGCGCCCGAGCCGGTCAGCTGGGCCAGATAGGCCGGGCCGCCGACCTGCTTCATCGCGTCGTCGCCGTCGAAGATGGGCCGCAATGTCACCGGGTTGGCGACGCGGTTGGCGTCGGTCATCCGCAGGATCGCTTCGTAGATTCGGCCGTGGAGCGGCTCGAAGAAATGGTCGGGCTTCAGCTTTAGCTGGACATCCTCGACCAGCCGGTTGTCGATCATGAGGGCGCCGAGCAGCGCCGCTTCGGCCTCGACGTTCTGCGGAAGTGCCTGGGATACGGTGTCGGCGGGGGGTTCGGCAATGCGGATGACTTCGGCCATGGCTGTCCTCTAGGCTCGGGACAGCGCCGTGCCCAAGCGGAACATATGTAGCACAGCTGTGGATAGACTGTGCACGAATCGCACTGCCGTTCGCCCGAAGTCCGAGAAACCGCGACGAGCGCCCATCCACAGAAATAATCCGGACCAAATTGAAGCGGTCGGGCGGTCCCGTTAGGCACTCGGAATGGCGATTTTGTCCGACCGCTGGATTCGCGAGCAGGCCCGGGATCGCGGCATGATCGAGCCGTTCGTCGAGAGCCAGCGGCGCGAGGGCTGCATCAGCTATGGCCTGTCGTCCTATGGCTACGATGCCCGGGTCTCGGACGACTTCAAGATCTTCACCAACGTCGACAATGCGCTCGTCGACCCGAAGGACTTCGCCCACAACAGCTTCGTCGACCGCAAGACCGACGTCTGCATCATTCCGCCCAACAGCTTCGCGCTTGCCCGCACCGTCGAATACTTCCGGGTGCCGCGTGACGTGCTCGTCATTTGCCTCGGCAAGTCGACCTATGCGCGGTGCGGGATCATCGTGAACGTGACTCCGCTCGAGCCCGGCTGGGAGGGCCATGTGACGCTGGAGTTCTCGAACACCACCCCGCTTCCGGCCAAGGTCTACGCCAACGAGGGCGCCTGCCAGTTCCTGTTCCTGCAGGGTAACGAGCCCTGCGAGGTCAGCTATGCCGACCGCGCCGGCAAATATATGGGCCAGAAGGGCGTTACCCTGCCAAGGCTGTAACGAAGATCAGTGAATGCGCTGGTTGCGCAGCCTCAGCCCGTCGATGCTCCATGCCCCTGGCCCGGCGGCGGCCAGGTAGAGGAAGATGAAGCAGAACAGGATCGCCGCTTCGCCCATGTTCGCCGCCGGCCAGAAGCTCTTCGGGAAGTGCGCCATGAAATAGCCGACCGCCATCTCGCCCGAGGCGATGAAGGCCGCGAGGCGGGTGAACAACCCGATGGTGACGAGGGCGCCGGCGAACAGCTCGATCGTGGCGGCCGCGACCTCGATGGGAGGCAGCGGACCGGGCATCGGGAACGGCACCGGAAAGGCAAAGAACTTCTGGGTCGCGTGCTCGACGAACAGGAGACCTGCGACGATCCTCAACACGGCGAGCAGCTGCGGCTGCCAGCGTGAAAGCCAGGGAAGCTCCATTGACATCCTCCGACGGTTGTTCCGGCGCCGATCTAACCCGCCGCCCTAGCCCTCGCCAGAAGGATCATGCATGTTCCTTCTGTTGAGCCGCGTGGGCCGCGTCCTCGGCAAGGGCCTGGCGCGAGCGGTGGATCATGTCGACCCAGTCGTGAAAAGCGTGCGCGACCTTCGTCACGAGATCCTTGAGCGATCCGTCCGCCAGCTCCCCATTCTGCTGGAAACTGTCGTCGGTCACATGGCCGAAATAGGCTTCCGGCTGCTGCATCACCGGCATGTTGAGGAACACACAGGCCTGCCGCAGCTGATGATTGGCGCCAAACCCGCCGAGCGCCCCGGGCGACACGCTGACGATTGCCGCCGGCTTCTTGTCCCAGACGCTCTGCCCATAGGGGCGGGAGCCGATGTCGATCGCGTTCTTGAGGACTCCGGGGACGCCGCGGTTATATTCGGGCGTGCAGAACAGCACTCCGTCGACCGGAGCGACCTGCTGCCGGAAACGCACGACTTGCTCTGACGGGGTTGCGTCGGCGTCCTGGTTGTAGAGGGGCAGATCGCCGATCTCGACCATCGAGCAATCGAGATTGTCGTCGCGAAGCTTGCAGATCGCCCTCGCCATCTTGCGGTTGAGGCTGCCCTCCCGAAGGCTGCCGACGATGATTGCGATTCTGTAGGCCATTGCGGGTCTCCTCGGTGGCGCAGTTTCAAATGACGCTGCCGCGCAAAGGTTGCGACCGGTCTCAGCGACGGCGGCTGGAGTGGCGGATGTTCGCCGGGCGTCCGCGACGGCCCGTGCTTCGGACGCGGTCGGAGCGCGGCCGCGGCGCGGGACCGCCGTAGCTGCCCTCCGGAAGCTCGAACCGGAGCGATCCGGACACCGGGTTGGCTTCCGCCAGGCGAAGCGTCAGGCGCTGGCCCATTCGGTAGGTTTCGCCGCTCTGCTCGCCGACCAGCGCCTTCGCGGCTTCGTCGAAGCGGAAATATTCCTGACCGAGGTCCTTTGCGAGGACCAGCCCGTCGCCGCCGAGGTCCTCGACCGTGGCGAAGAAGCCGAACGGCTGCACGCCGCTGATCCGGCAGTTGACGAGCTGTCCGACGCGGTCCGACAGATATGCCGCGACGTAGCGGTCGACGGTCTCGCGCTCCGCTTCCATCGCGCGTCGTTCCAGCATCGAGATCGTCTCGCCGATCTGCTCGAACTTCTCGTCCTCGCCGCGCGGCAGGCCGCCCTCGCCGAGCCCGTAGGCGCTGACCAGTGCACGGTGGACGAGGAGATCGGCATAGCGGCGGATCGGCGAGGTGAAATGGGCATATGTCGCAAGCGCGAGACCGAAGTGGCCGAGGCGCTCCGGGCCGTAGCGCGCCTGCATCTGCGTCCGCAGGAGCTGCTCCATGATCTCCTCGCGCCCCTCGCTGTCCCCCACCCGCTCGATGACTCGGTTGAAGGTGCCGGGCCTGATCACCTGGCCGAGGGTGAATTCGACTCCGAAGGTCTTGAGGTAATCCTTGAGCGCGACCAGCTTTTCCCGGCTAGGCGGCTCGTGGACGCGGTACATGACCGGCGCCTTCTTCGCTTCCAGCGCGCGGGCGGCGGCGACATTGGCGGCGATCATGAAATCCTCCACCAGCCGATGGGCGTCGAGCCGGTCGCGCGGGGCGATGGAGGCGATTCGGCCCTTTTCGTCGAGGACGACGCGGCGCTCGGGCAGGTCGAGCTCCAGCGGGTCGCGCTTCTGGCGGGCGGCGAACAGAGCGCGCCAGCAGGCCCAGAGAGGCTTCAACGCCTTTTCGACGAGCTCGGCCGGGACGGGGCCCTCGATCGGTTCGATGGGCGGCATCGAGCAGGGCGAGGAGGAGACTTCGATCAAATCCTCCCCGGAACGGGGAGGTGGCAGCCCGTCAGGGCTGACGGAGCGGGCCCCCTCCACCAACGAGCTTCGCTCGGCGGTCCCCCTCCCCGTTCCGGGGAGGATTTTTTCGGCCCGGTCCATTGCTGCCTGGGCGTCTTCGTAGGCGATGTTCGCGGCGATTCGGACCTTGGCTCGGGTGAAGCGCCAGCCCTTGATCTCGCCATGCTTGTCGATCTTCAAATGGCACGCCAAGGCCGCGCGATCGGCGCCTTCCTTGAGCGAGCAGATGTCGGCGGACAGCTCCTCGGGCAGCATCGGCACGACGCGGTCGGGGAAATAGACGCTGTTGCCCCGCGCCCACGCCTCGCGGTCGAGCTCGGAGCCGGGGCGGACGTAGAAGCTGACGTCGGCGATGGCGACGATGGCGTTCCAGCCGCCCTCCCCGTCCGGCTCGGCCCAGATGGCGTCGTCGTGGTCGCGGGCATCCTCGGGGTCGATGGCGACGATGGGGAGATGGGTGAGATCTTCCCTTGAATCCTCCCCGGAACGGGGAGGGGGACCGTTCGCCGAAGGCGAGTGGTGGCGGGGGCCCCGCTCTCCACGCTTGCCGGTCTCGTTTGCTGCCCCAGGCTCGCTTCGCTCGCCCCCCTCCACCGTCCTGCGGACGGTCCCCCTCCCCGTCCCGGGGAGGATTGGGAACTTCGAGACGCGGTGCGCCTCGTCGATCGCGTCCTGCGTGAATTCGTGGCGCAGGCCGTGCTTGTGGATCGCGATCAGCGAGAAGCTGCGCGGCGCGAAGGGGTCGCCGAGGACGGCATCGACGCGGGCGGTGACGCGCGGCGGGCGGCCGCTGATTTCGCAGAGGACGAGGTCGCCGGCTTCGGCGTCCTTGAGGTCGGCAATCGCGAACTCGCGGCGTTCGCGCTTGTCGACCGGCGACAGCCAGGCGCGATCGCCGTCGCGGCGGACGACGCCCAGCACCAGCTCGGCCGACCTGGCGAGCTTCTTCATCGGGTGGCCGATCCAACGGTCGCCGTGCTGCTCGGTCCGGCAGAGCACTCGGTCGCCGATACCGAGCGCCGACTTGCGGCCGCGCTCCTGCAAGCGGAGGCGCGGCGGGGGCGTTTCGGCGTGCCATTGCTCGGGCACCGCGAAGACGTGGCCGCTGTCGTCGACCTCGGTGATGCGGAGCACCGTGACCTTCGGAACGCCGCCCGACTGATGGAAGGCGCGGCCGGGCGACGAGTCGATCAGCCCCTCGTCGGCCATGTCCTTGAGCAGGCGCTTGAGGTCGATCTTGTCCTGGCCGGAGAGCCCGAAGGCGCGGGCGATCTCGCGCTTGCCGGCCGGCTGGTCGGAGGAAGCGATGAAATCGAGGATCTGCTTGCGGCTCGGCAGGCCGGCGGGTCGGTTGCGGGGCATCAGAAAGTCACGATGGTCACGTTCGATGCACTTTCAACGTCGGCGATTGCGCTTTCGCCGAGAGAGGAAGCGGCGACATTCGGCGCGACGGGCTGTGACCTTTGCGCAAGCGAGGGTGACGGAGTGGCCGCGATCGTCATTTCGCCCCGCTGTAACCGGGGCGAGCGGTGTAGGACAGGCCGATCAGCGCAGCTGGCTGTCCTTGCTGCCGCGGCGGTTGATGGTGGAGTGGACGACGGCCTTGTCGCGCTCCTGCTGGCAGGCGATGCAGGTTCGGACGCCGGGCAGCGCATCGCGCCGTTTCTTCGGGATCGGCTCGCCGCAATCGTCGCATTCCTCGGCGCTGTCGCCATGCGCCATCAGCGAGCGGGCGCGAAGGACGGCGTCCTTCACGGTGTCGTCGATCTGGTCCTGAACCGCGCCGTCGCGAGTCCATCCGCCGGCCATGGTTGCTCCTTCCAAGGCACAACATTCGTCATCCCGGACTTGATCCAGGATCCGCCTTCTTTTCGATGTAGGAAAGGCAGGCCCCGGCTCAAGGCCGGGGTGACGAATCACTTCTTCGGAGGCGCCGCGACGTATGGCCGAAATGCACCGCCCGGTACTGCCGAGGCGACGGGACTTTCGAAGCCGTCCTTGCTGACCGAGGACACGCCGAAAACCCAGTCGTCGACGCGGATGTGGGGCAAACTGATCAGGGCAAGGCCGCCTACACATTCGTTGCTCGCGCGCTCCGATTGCTGCCATTGACTGGCGTCCGTTCGTCGCCAGCGGACCATGTAGCCACCGACTCCTGGAAGGCATGGCCACCGCAAATCGGTCTGCGTACTAACCGCGCCTTCCACCTTTGGCGCGGGCGGCGGTGGGGCACTGGCGATGGCGGCGAGCGCGGCGACATTGAGCTTGGTTATCTTGGCGAGATAGGCGAAATCGACGTGGTCGATGGTGTCCCCGTAGCGGATGCCGTTCTCGGTCCTCAAATCCTGGTGCTGCCAGTTGTAGTTCTCGACCGCGACGCTGATCCGGGCAGCTGGATAGCCCATCTCAAGGAACGGGATATGGTCGCCGCCGCGGCCGAAGCGGTCGGTGCGCCAGATCTGACGGACGTCGAGGCCGATATTGAGGCGGTCGGCAAGGCTGTCGAGGAAGCGCGAGATGTTGCGCGACGGGCTGTCGTTCTCGCCGCCGAGGCTGTGGGACGCGGCGGCGAGGTCGGCTTCGCCCTGCGACCGTGGGCCTTCGGAGAGAACCCGGGCATGGGTGGAATCGCACACGCCGTCCGATCCGCAGCTGTTGCCGATGATGTCGTTGTTGAGGACGGTGACGACGTTCCAGCCCTGGGCCTTGGCGTAATCGGCGAGGACCTTGCCGCCGTAGAGGCCCTGCTCCTCGCCCGACAGCGCCGCGTAGACGATGGTGCCGGGGAACCTGTGCCTGGAGAGGACGCGCGCCGCCTCCAGGACCGCGGCTGTTCCCGACCCGTCGTCGTTCGCTCCCGGCTCCTCCGCGTTGGCGTTCATGATGTCGGTGACGCGGCTGTCGATATGGCCCTGGATGATGACGACGTCGTTGGGCCGCTCGGTACCGCGCTGGATGGCGACCATGTCGCGGACGCGCGTCGGCGTCGGGATGCGGGAGCCGGTGACCGTTTCCGACGGGTCGACGATGGTCAGGCAGTTGCCGCACGCCGCCGAGTCCCGCTGGAACTCGCCGCGCGTCCATTCCAGGGCCGCGCCGATGCCGCGCTTCGGGTCGGTTTGCGACGATAGGGTGTGGCGGGTGCCGAAGCTGACCAGGCTCTCGATCGTACGTCGAAGCTGCGCCTGGCTGACTGGCGCGACGATTGCGCGCAGCCTGGCATCGGTCGACGGCGGCGGGGCAGCTGCGATGGCGGCAAGGGCCGCTAATGCCGTCAATCTGTACATCGCGAGTCTCCCTGCATTCGGCATGGGGCAACTGGCATTTGCGCGGACGCGGGTCTAGTGGCGCGGCAACCCAACAGACTCGACGAGGACGCGTATCCATGCTTCGCAGCATCGACCATTTCATCGGCGGCTCCAGCTTCGCTTCGGGCGAGCGGCAGGCCGAGGTGTTCGACCCCAACCAGGGCCAGGCCCAGGCGCAGGTCCGGCTTGGAACGGCTGCCGATCTCCAGAAGGCGGTCGATGCGGCGAAGGCGGCGCAGCCGGCGTGGGCGGCGACCAACCCGCAGCGGCGCGCCCGGGTCATGTTCAAGTTCAAGGAACTGGTCGAGGCGCACATGGACGAGCTTGCCGAGCTTCTGTCGTCCGAGCATGGCAAGGTGCTCGCCGACAGCCGCGGCGACGTCCAGCGCGGGCTCGAGGTCATCGAATATGCGTGCGGCATCCCGCAGGCGCTGAAGGGCGAATATACGCTTGGCGCCGGACCCGGGATCGACGTCTATTCCGCTCGACAGCCCCTCGGCATCGGCGCCGGTATCACGCCGTTCAACTTCCCGGCCATGATCCCGATGTGGATGTTCGGAATGGCCATCGCCGCCGGCAATGCGTTTGTGCTGAAGCCCTCCGAGCGCGACCCCAGCGTTCCGATCCGCCTCGCCGAGCTGATGACCGAAGCGGGCCTGCCCGACGGCATCCTCAACGTTGTCCACGGCGACAAGGAGATGGTCGACGCGATCCTCGACCACCCGGACATTGCCGCGGTGAGCTTTGTCGGATCGTCCGACATCGCCCAGTATATCTACTCGCGCGGCACGTCGAACGGGAAGCGCGTGCAGGCATTCGGCGGCGCCAAGAACCACGGCATCGTCATGCCCGACGCCGACCTCGACCAGGTCGTGAACGACCTGACCGGAGCGGCATTCGGCTCCGCTGGCGAGCGCTGCATGGCTTTGCCGGTCGTGGTCCCGGTCGGCGACAAGACCGCCGATGCGCTGCGCGAGAAGCTCATCCCGGCGATCGAGGCGCTGCGCGTCGGCGTCTCGACCGATCCCGAGGCCCATTACGGGCCGGTGGTCAGCGCCGCTCACCGCCAGCGGATCGAGCATTATATCCAGATGTGCATCGACGAAGGCGGCGAGCTGGTCGTCGACGGACGCGGCTTCGCGCTCCAGGGCCACGAGGAGGGCTTCTTCATCGGGCCGACCTTCTTCGACCATGTGAAGCCGAGCTTCAAAAGCTACCAGGACGAGATCTTCGGCCCGGTCCTGCAGATGGTCCGCGCGGCCGACTTCGACGAGGCGGTCCGCCTTCCGAGCGAGCACGACTATGGCAACGGCGTCGCGATCTTCACCCGCAACGGCCACGCCGCGCGTGAATTCACGGCCCGCGTCAATGTCGGCATGGTCGGCATCAACGTGCCGATCCCGGTTCCGGTCAGCTACCACAGCTTCGGCGGCTGGAAACGCTCCGGGTTCGGCGACATCGGCCAGTACGGGCAGGAGGGCCTGCGCTTCTGGACCAAGACCAAGGTCGTGACCCAGCGCTGGCCCGACGGCAGCACCACCGGCGAGAACGCGTTCGTCATCCCGACGATGGGCTGACGGCCCGCTGCGGGACAAAGAGAACGCCTTCGGGGATACGGCTGTGCGGTGAGCGCGTTGGGGTCGGGTGAATCGCTCTCTCGCTCCCATCGCGGCCGGTGCCGCTTGCGCCGCCTGTGCCGCGCTCGTCGCATGCGGCACTTCCGGTCCGGTCGCCAAGGATGCCGGAAACACCGTCGCCGTGGTCACCAACGCCCCTGCCCCCGCCGCCAACGCAAGCGGCGGGCCGCCGCAGAACCGATCCGAGGCTCAGGCCGTGCCGGCCAGCCTGCCGACGGGCGACGTGCCCGCCCTCCCCGCGGCACTGATCGGACGGTGGGGCCTGACACCGGGGGATTGCACGTCGAAGCGCGGGGACGCCAAGGGCCTCCTCGTCATTGCTCCCCGGGAGCTGCGCTTCTACGAGTCGCGGGCCGTTCCCACTGCGGACGTGCAGGACGACGCGAGTTCCGCATCCGGGACGTTCCATTTCACCGGCGAAGGTCAGAGCTGGGAGAAATACCAGTCGCTGCAGCTGCAGAAAACGCTTCTGATCCGAACCGAATCCAACCCGACCGCGAGCTTCACTTATGCCAAATGCTCCTAGGCCGCTGATCGCGCTTGCGGCTGTCGCAGCGCTTGCCGGCTGCCACAAAAGCGCTCCGCAGCAGAATGCGGCCGCGAACCAGGTCGCTCTCGACAATGAGGAAGGGCCGCCGCCCGACATCGAGGCGCTGCCGCCCGACGAGAGTAGCGCAACCCCTTCCAACCAGCTCGTGAACGGCGACGACAGCCCGGACGTCAACGACACGACCGCCAACGGCGCGGACTAAGCGGAGGCAGAGGCGATGAAGCTCTATTACTCACCGGGCGCTTGCAGCCAGGCGCCGCACATCCTGCTGCATGAGATCGGGCTCGATCACGACGCGGTGAAGGTCGACCTCAAGGCCAAGACGCTCGAGGACGGCAGCAACTATCTCGACATCAATCCGAAGGGTGCGGTGCCGGCGTTGCAGCTCGACAGCGGAGAGGTGCTGACCGAGAATGCGGTGGTCCTGCAATATATCGGCGACCGCGCCGCCTGGCCCGAAGTGCTTCCGCCGCTCGGCAGCTTCAGCCGCTACCGGGTGCTGGAGCTGGTCAACTTCATCACCACCGAGCTGCACAAGAGGTTCAGCTTCCTGTTCAGCCGCGACGCGAGCGACGACGTGAAGCAGTTCGTGAAGGGGGACCTCGCGAAGAAGCTGAGCTGGATCGACCAGCGGCTTGGCGAAGGGCCGTTCCTGATGGGCGAGGAGCTGACCCTTCCCGATGCCTATCTGTTCGTGATCACCCGCTGGGCCGACAAGATGATCGGCCTCGACCAATGGCCGAACCTCCGCGCCTTTTACGAGCGGATGCAGAAGCGGGATTCGGTCCGCAACGTCCTCCGCTTCGAAGGATTGCTTCAGGACGACACACCCGCGCGCGAGAAGGCCGACCATTAACCTACTGCAGTTGACGGCTTAATTGCTGCCGCTAGGTTGCTCTCCGGGGTAGGGAGCAGCGTGTAGTCGTCCGGCTGCTGTGAGCGAGCGTCTCTCAACCGCATATCTGGGGGACAATCGCGATGACAGACATTGTGGGCACGGGTGGTGACGACACACTGACCGGCACGACCGGCGACGATGTGATCAAGGGCCTCGGCGGCAACGACAGCCTGTCGGGCAGCGACGGGAACGACACGTTGATGGGTGGTCCGGGCGACGATGTCCTCGATGGAGGCACCGGCACTGACGCGGCGAGTTATGCGACGGCCAGAAGCGCCGTGTCGGTCAATCTGGGCGATCACTCGGGCACCGGCGAAGGCACCGACACACTAACGTCGATCGAAAACGTCATTGGCTCGGCTTACGGTGACTTCATCGTGGGCGATGATGGCGCCAATGACCTCAGCGGCGGCGACGGAAACGATCATATCTACGGCGGTCTCGGACCCGATCACCTGTCGGGCGGCGCGGGCGACGACTGGCTAGCCGAGCAATGGACCTACGGCGAAGGGGTGAGCGACGACGTCTATGACGGCGGCGATGGCAATGACCGGGTCTATCTCTACACCGGGGGGGCGGGCGTCACGGTCGACCTTCGTCTGGACGGCGTCGCGCAGGACACCGTCGGAGCCGGGCACGACACTTTCATCAGCATCGAAGACATCATCACCGACATTGGCGCCGGGAATGACGTCCTGACCGGCAACGATGAGGGAAACTGGTTCACTACCTACGGCGGCAAGGACACGCTCTCCGGTAATGGCGGCGACGACCTCTTCACCATTTCTACGGGCAGGAAGATCATCGATGGCGGCGAAGGATCCGACACGGTTCAGTTCACGCAAAACAATGTGGTCGCCTCACTCTCACTGCAGGGGCAGGCGCAGAGCATCTCCGGCACGATTTTCACGCTTACCAGCATAGAGAACCTCGAAGGTTACCATGGTGCCGACCAGCTTTTTGGCGATTCCGGCAACAATACCCTGGCGGGCAATGCGGGCAATGATACGCTGAGCGGAGGCAGCGGAGACGACATCCTCGCGGGTGATGGCGGCTTCACTCAGTACGGTTCCGATACTGCAACGATCGCCTTTTTCCCGATCCTGGACGGAGCCACCGGCAACGATCTTCTCATCGGCGGCCTCGGCAACGACACCTTGATTGGCGGCCCGGGCATCGATACCGCCAGCTATGCCGACGCCACTGGGTCTGTTCACGTTGACCTCATAGCCGGAACATCCGGCGG
>NZ_JAFAVR010000092.1 GCF_019242355.1 Sphingomonas sp.
TTGCAGCACTGACCGATCGGTCAGCTATTGTATCCAATTGAAGAGGCAAGATCCCGATGGCGTCACCCGCCCAACCCTCGCATGAAATGAAGGACGGCCCGGCCAGGGCACCCGCACGCGCCATGCTCCACGCCGCCGGCTATGACGCGGAGGCCCTGTCCAAGCCACTGATCGCAATTGTGAACAGCTGGTCCACCGTGACTCCCTGCAACATGCATCTTCGGGGCCTTGCCGAACACGCGCGACGCGGGATCGAGGAGGCCGGAGGCACCGCGATCGACTTCAACACGATCGTCGTCACGGACGGGATCGCGATGGGCACGCACGGCATGCGCGCTTCGTTGATGTCGCGCGAAGCGATCGCCGATTCGGCCGAGCTGGCAGTCCGCGGCCATTCTCTCGACGCCGTCCTGTTCCTGGTCGGCTGCGACAAGACCATTCCGGCAGCGGCGATGGCTGCTGCGCGCCTCGATCTGCCAGCGGTGATCCTCTACGGCGGATCGATCATGCCGGGCCGGCTCGGCGACAAGGCGCTCACCATCCAGGACGTGTTCGAGGCGGTCGGGGCGCACAGCGCCGGAACGATCGGCGACGCCGAGCTGAAGGCGGTCGAGAAGGCCGCCTGCCCCGGCGCCGGAGCTTGCGGGGGCCAGTTCACCGCCAACACGATGGCGCTCGCGATGAGCTTCCTCGGGCTTTCGCCGATGGGCCTCAACGATATCCCCGCCGTTCATCCGGACAAAACGGGCGCAGCGTTCGAGGCGGGCTGGGCCGTGGTCGACGCGGTCAAGAACGGCCGGAACGCGAGGAGCCTGATCACGGTCGAGAGCCTCCGCAACGCTGCCGTCGCGGGCACGGCTACCGCGGGCTCGACCAATCTCATTCTCCACCTCCTGGCGATCGCCCGCGAAGCCGGCATCGGCCGCGACCAGTTCGACATCGACCTGTTCGATGAGGTCTCCCGTGCGACGCCGGTCATTGCCGACCTGAAGCCGGGCGGCCGTTTCATGGCACCCGACATGTCCGCCGCGGGCGGAACGCCCTTGCTCGGCCGCCGGCTCATGGAAGCGGGTCTCGTCACCGATGCGTCGACGGTGACCGGCCGATCGCTCTTCTCCTATTTCGAGGACGCAGGCGAGACGGACGGACAACAGGTGATTGTCAGCGCTGAGGCACCGATCAAGAATCGTGGAGGGTTCGGCATTCTCTATGGCAATCTCGCGCCGGAAGGCTGCGTCGTGAAGCTGGCCGGGCACGGCAAGCTCCGCTTCGAAGGGCCAGCCAAGGTGTTCGATGGCGAGGAAGCCTGCTTCGATGCGCTCACGCATGGCGGGATCGAGGCGGGCGACGTGGTGGTGATCAGGGGCGAAGGTCCGGTCGGCGGCCCGGGCATGCGCGAGATGCTCGCGATCACCGCGGCGATCCAGGGACGCGGGCTCGGCAACGACGTCGCCCTGGTGACGGACGGCCGCTTCTCAGGCGCGACCTACGGCTTCATGGTCGGCCACGTCTCGCCCGAGGCTGCGCGGGGCGGCCCCGTCGCGCTGCTCCGCACCGGCGACCGGATCGTCATCGACGTCGACGCGCGGATCATGGAGACGGATGCTGATCTCGGCTCCCGGACGGCGGCCGAATTCAGGCTCTCGCCGGAAGCGACCGGTGCCTACGGCAAATATGCAAGGCTCGTCGGCTCGGCTTCGCAGGGTGCCGTGACGAGCGGAGCGGACGCCGCCTAGCCGTCAGGCGGCAAGCCGCGCTTCCCCGAGTGCTCGGGCGAGCGCTCCGTCGTCTGCGGGAATGGCGATCTTGTGCGAGCTTCGGCCGAGAATCGCCGCCAAGGCAGGCGGCGGATCGATTGTCCTGCCGATCAGCGGCTCGATCGCTTCGGCGAATTTGAATGGATGTGCGGTCGCCGCGGCGATCCACGGCCTTTCGTCACGCTTGCTCTCGGGAAGGCGGGCATGGGCTTCCGCGGCCGTCGCCGAATGAGGGCACCACACGTAGCCGCTCGCTTGATACTCGCGTCGGATCCGGGCGCGGATTGACTCGTCATCGACCAACTCTACCTGCACATCGCGATGCTCGGCCGGAAGCGCCGCCAGCCGCTCGAAATTGCTCGGCGTTCCCACATCCATCGCGTTGGCGATGGTCGCAAGCGAAGCCCGTGGAGCGTAATCGCCGGATCGGTCCCAATCGAAGAGGGTCCGATTGGCGTTCGTCACCAGCACGACGGGGCCGATCGGGAAGCCTAGTGCGCGCGCATAGAGTGTCGCGAAGCCGTGGCCGAGATTGCCTGTGGGAACGATGAAGCCGGGCCTGACGCCGGTTTCGGCGTGAACGCGGAGGGCGGCATGAGCGGCATAGGCCATCTGCGGCAATAGGCGACCGATATTGATCGAATTGGCGGAGGTCAGCCGATGCTCGGCCGAAAGCGCCGGATCGGCGAAAGCTTCCTTCACGAGCCGCT
>NZ_JAFAVR010000114.1 GCF_019242355.1 Sphingomonas sp.
TTATCGCGAGGTCGACGTTCGCGAGGCGCTCGACGAGATGACCGGCGGCATTGGTCCCGACGCCTGCATCGACTGCGTCGGGATGGAAAGCCACGGTCTCACCGTCGACAATATTGCCGACACGCTAAAGGCCCATACCTTCCTGGGCACCGAGCGTCCGCACGCCCTTCGCCAGATGATTCTTGCCTGCCGGAAGGGCGGACGCATCTCGATCCCAGGAGTCTATGGCGGCTTCGCGGACAAGTTTCCGCTCGGCCAGTTGATGGAGAAGGGGCTGAGCGTGAAGTCCGGCCAGACCCACGTCCAGAAGTACACGAAGCCGCTGCTCGACCTGATCGAGCAGGGGAAGATCGATACAACCTTCCTGATCTCGCACCGCGCTCCGCTGGAGCAGGCCGCGGAGATGTACCGCCACTGGCACGACGAGCAGGACACCTACACCAAGATCGTCCTCAAAACCGAGATGGCCACTCCCAAGGCCGAACAAAAGGAGCAGCAACATGAGCTCGCGTAAACTTGCCATCGTCACCGGCGCATCGAGCGGAATCGGGCTCGAGATCGCCAAGCTCGCTGCTCAGGACGGCTATGACCTGATCGTTGCCGCCGACACGCCATTTGTGGAGGCTGGCCCCGCGCTCGAGGGCCTGGGCGCCAATGTCGAGCAGCTCGAAGCGGACCTTGCGACGCAGCAGGGCGTCGACCAGCTCCTCCAGAAGGTGGCCGACCGCCCGGTCGACGTGCTGGTCGCAAACGCGGGCCATGGCCTTGGCCATGCCTTCCTCGACCAGAGCCCGGACGAATGGCAGCACGTCATCAATACCAACATCACCGGCACGCTGGTGCTGATTCAGCCGATCGTGAAGCGTATGGTCGAGCGGGGCGAGGGCAAGGTCCTGATCACCGGCTCGATCGCCGGTCACCTCGCCGGGTCGTTCCAGGCCGTCTATAATGGCTCGAAGGCGTTCGTGGACAGCTTTTCCGCTGCTCTCAACGAGGAGCTGCGCGATACCGGCGTCACCGTCACCTGCCTGAAGCCCGGAGCGACCGAGACTAACTTCTTCCACCGCGCCGAGCTCGACGACACCAAGGTCGGCCAGGCCAAGAAGGACGATCCCGCCGACGTCGCCAAGGCCGGCTGGGACGCGATGAAGAGCGGCGATCCGGCCGTCATCTACGGAATGAAGAACAAGATGCAGGTCGCGGCCGCCGGAATGCTGACCGACGCGGAAACGGCAAAGCTCCATCGCGCGCAGGCCGAGCCGGGAAGCGGAAACGAGTAGGTAATGAACCCTCCCCGGGCTTGCTCGGGGAGGTCCTTCAGACCTCCAGCACCACGTAAGGTTTCCCGAAGTTCGGCTGAAGCACGAACTGCGCGACGTTGAACACAGGGGTTCCGCGCGGCGTCCGGCCTTCGTAGGTGCCGTGGTGGGCGTGGCCGTGCACCACCGCCTTCACATGGTCGAAACGGTCGATCGGCTCGCACAGCCGCTGTGAACCAAGATACTGAAAAATCGGCTCCGGCTCACCGGCCAGCGTCTCGGCGATCGGCGAGTAATGCAGCACTGCGACGCTTCGATCGGTGCGGATGGTACGGAGCTGGTTTTCGAGCTTGCGCGCCTCGGTCATCACCTCGTCGACGAAAGCCTTGACGATCGGCTCGCCAAACGGCGCCAGCTCGCCGCGGCCATAGCCGCCGAGGAAGCCCTTCACGCCCGCGAATCCGACTCCGGCAATCTCCACCGCCTGTTCGTCCAGCACCTTCATGCCGGCCTGTGTCAGGATCTCGCAAACCTTTTCGGGCTGCCCGCATTCGTAATCGTGGTTTCCGAGCACGCCGACGACAGGAACTCTGCAGGCGCGGATGTCCTCAGCGAGGATTTCCGCCTCGCCTGTCTTGCCGAAATTGGTGAGGTCACCGCACAGCACGACGACATCGGCGGCCGTCGACATCTCCGCGAACATCTCGCGGTAGGGAGCCTTGTCGCTTTCCTGCACGTGGAGGTCACCGATCGCCGCGACCCGCAGCTTCGACTGCGATCCTGTTGCCTCGCTATTGTCCATATTGCTCTTCAAGGTTCCCGACGGCTTCCGAAAATCCCCATTTCTCGACATCGACGCCATAATCGCGCGGAGAGAAGATGCGGCCGCGGCAGACCTTCTTGTGGGGTGGTTCGACCTCCGACTGCTTGTGCAGGCGGTCGAGCAGCTCGTCGAGCAGCCAGCGCGGAATGACTTCGCGTTCGCTTGGATAGACGAACCGGAAGTTGAGCACCGCCATCAGCAGGACTTCCCAGTAGAGCTCCATGTGCGACAGGAGCTGCCGCCAATCGACCTTGCCGTGGCACTTGAGGATCATGTGCGCGACGTCCGCGCCGTCGTAGCGATGGTGGTCCTGAACGAAGATCTTCGACCAGATGAATTGCGTCGGAGGCACGAGCTTGACCTTCGTCCCGAACAGTTCGGTCTCCGGCGCGCCCCGGAACCAGTCCTCGGTCACGTGGCTGGACGACGTCGGCATGTTGTAGATGATATCGACGAACAATTCGCCGCGGGTGACGCGCGCCAGCCAGCGCTCGTCGACTACCATGGTATCGAATCCGGCCTCACGAAAGAAAGCCAGCAGCTTCAACGCGTCGCCGGCAGTCGTGAAGACATCGACGTCTTTCGTCGGACGATCGATCCCCGTGTAATCCGAAAGCGCATACGTACCCGAGACAAGGAACGGGATGCCCGATTCCACCATGTGGGTCAGCACCTCGCAGTAGAAGGCCTCCGCCTCAGGCGAAGGCTGGATCAGCGATTTGCTGGGTGTGCTCGCCTGCCGGTCCATGCCGCCGCTCAACGGGAGGCGGCCCGAGGGGGTTCCGCCCGAAACAGTGTCGCGGGGCTGGCGCACCCGACAGGATTCGAACCTGTGGCCTCTGCCTTCGGAGGGCAGCGCTCTATCCAGCTGAGCTACGGGTGCTTCGCGCCGCTCGTTAGCGGGCGGGGCGGGGGGCGGCAAGCGGCGGCCCGAGCACTCTCGCGAGCTCGGCGTGCAGGAGCGAACGCTGCGAGCCGACGATCATGCCGACATGACCCGCCGGGATGGTCCGGATTTCGCCAGCCGGCGCGGTCGCAGCGGGAGCGATGACATCGTGGCCGGCGAGCAGGTGGGCAGCCGGCACTGCGGGCCGCTCTCTGACGAGGCGGTCACCGACACGCCACTCGCCGTGCCCTGGGAGATCGCGCCCGAACATGTCCTCCAGCAGCTCGGCAGCGGCGCGGCAGGGCAGCGGCTCGCCGGCGTTCGCCCAGTCCTCAAGCGCGACGAAGCGGCGAGCCTTTGCGCTCGTGGGATCCGCCCGGCCGAACTGTGCGAACTTGGCCACAGTGCGCTCCGGATCGAGCGACCAGAAAGCGCCCTGCAGCACCTCCATGGGCAGCGCGCCAAGAGTCTCGGCCGCCGCTTTCGAACTTCGCCAGATATCGGCCAACGCCGCCCGTGACCGTTCCGGATAGCGGTCGAAATGCCATGGCGCCGCCAGCGTTACGACCTGCTCGCACGGAGCCAGCCCGGCCGCTGCAATCGCCATCGTCCCGCCCAGGCAATAGCCGATCAGCGCCGCCGGTTCACCGATGGCCTCCAGCAGCGGCAGCAGCAGCACCTCGACATGGCCTGCGACATCGAGCTCGGCCCGCTCGCTCGCCTTGCCCCAATCGAGCAGCAACACTCGCCGCCCCATCCCCCTGATCGCGCGCGCGAGCGATACTTCGGGGTCGAGGTCGAGGATCAGCGGCGGATTGATCAGGGACGGGACCAGCACTGCCACCGGGCCCTCGCCGCCATGGTCTCGCAGCGCCGCGCCGCGCACCCGCCCCACTTCCGGCCGCGGCTCCGCCTCCGGCCTGCGCACCGCATCGGCATAGGCGCGCAATCCCACAAGCGCGTCCCGTGCGACCTTGGGATCGCTGAGCGCGACCCTGCGCACCAATTCCAGGAACAGGGGCAGCGGTCGCGGCGCGCGTTCATGTTGCGGCGCACAGTCATCCGGTAGTAAGCCGCCGCTGGTCTTCGAGGTATCCTTCATGTCCAAATCATCGGCCAAGGTGACGATCAAGAAATACGCGAACCGGCGGCTCTACGACACCGAAAGCTCGGCTTACATCACGCTGGATCGGCTCGCGCAAATGGTGCGCGAGGGCCGGGAGTTCGAAGTCGTCGATGCCAAGAGCGGCGAGGACATCACCCGCCAGGTGCTGACCCAGATCATCGTTGACGAGGAAGCCCGCGGCGGCACGACGATGCTCCCGATCAATTTCCTCAAGCAGCTGATCGGACTTTACGGCAATTCGATGCAGACCTTCGTTCCGCAATATCTCGAAGCGGCGATGGACGCGTTCCAGCGCAACCAGACCGCGGCCCGCGATGCATTCGGCGGCGGCGTATTCACTGAAATGGCTAAGAAGAACATGGCGATGTTCGAGGACGCCAGCCGTGCCTTCGCTGGCAAGGCCGCCCCGGGCGGAAAGGCTGCGTCCGGCGGGAATGCACAATCGAGGGCCCCGAGCGATGTCGAGCAACTTCGCGCCGAGCTTGCCGCGCTTCAGGCCAAGGTCGACAAGCTGAGCCGCTGATCACAATGCGATTGCTTCCTGCCGTCGCGGCAATCGCCGCGCTCGCATCCGCGTCCTCCTTATCGGCGCAGGCCGTCGCGCCCTTGGATCTCGACAGCGCGACCGCGCTTCCAGGCATGTGGACTTGGTCGCCGGCAACCGACGGCAGCGAGGCGGTATTCCTCAGTTCTGCGGGTCTTCCTCAAATCTGGCTCCATTGCAGTCGTCCCTCGCGAACGGTCAGCATCGCCCGCCCGGCGAACTCCGCCGCGCCCTTCCTGTCGGTCTGGACAACCAGCCAGGCTCGCGCCCTGCCTGCAAGTTTCAACCCCGCCACGGCCCGCAGCACGGCCACTGTCGCCGCCGCCGACTCTCTGCTCGACGCGCTCGCGTTCAGCCGCGCTCGAATTGCCGTCGCAACCGGACCAGCGTCGCCCGTGATTGCACCCGCCTGGCCCGAAATTGCTCGTGTAGTGGAGGATTGCCGCTCGTGACGGTTCCGCTCGACGCTGAACGTGGTGCTTCCAAAACGCGATCGCAGGTATAGTCAGGTTTTTCTGGTCAGACTTTTCCGTGTTGTTGGTGGTCGCCGCGACCTATTAGTTGATAGGAGTGCTCAACTTCTCCGATCGTGATCGGAATCGTCTGCAACCGCTCTAAGGCCAGTTGGCGCGCGCCTGATCCCGGCACGAAGCAAGAAAGACTGACAGAATTTCACCGCATTACAAGTCTTGCGCGAACCCCTGATCCGACTCATCATCGCCCCAGCTTCAACGCAGCGAAAGGAGGTGATCCGATGTCTCATGGTTCAGCACAGAGGTCGGAAAGGGGTGTCCGTCGGTAATCGCTGAACGGACGGCCGTCACTTCCGGCCGCTGACCATGTCGAAGGGCATCGCCGCCTTGAACTGCGGCGGTGCCCTTTACATTATGTGCGAAATGGGGCCCGCGAACGATCATTAGGGAACCGTTACGGCCGTTCGTGTGTCTTTCTGCCGACCACAGGGAGGAATTCACGATGGCGAAATCCCCGAGCAATGATTCGTCCGGCTCCTCGTCGGGCAATGATACGATGGACAAGATCGCGAAAGCGGCGATGAGCAAGGAGATGCTTGCCGCCGGTCTGGCCGCTGCGGCCGCCGCGATCAGTGCGAGCCCGAGCGCCCGTCGCAAGATTCGTGACGCCGGCCTCGACGCCGCCGATACCGCATCGCAGGCGGCGACCAGCATGATGTCGAGCGCGACGAAGCTTGGAAGCATCATCGCCGAGGCGGTCGCCGACGCAGCGCAGCGCGTGATGACCGGCAAGTGGGGAACCGAGGATGCTTCTTCTGGCGGGTCGTCATCGTCCGGCTCGGGATCGTCGCGCAGCTCGAGCGGGCGCAGCTCCAGCGGATCACGATCGACCGGATCGCGCGCCAAGTCGAGCAATTCGCGCTCGACGAGCAGCCGCGCCAAGTCGACCACGTCGCGTTCGACCGGAACCCGTTCGACAGCGAGCAAGTCGGCGGGCTCCCGCTCAACCAAGACTAGCGGAAGCTCCGGTTCATCGGGGGGCACCTCGGCTGCGAAGGCCACCCGTTCGGCGCGATCGACCGTCGGAGCCAAGTCGCGCTCGACCAGCTCGCGCTCCGGCACGCGTTCGCGCAAGGGCTCGACCCGCGGCCGTGGCCGCTCTTCCGGCGGCGACAATTCCGGCGGCGGCAACTCGGGCGGCGGCCAGCCCCAGGGCTGACCCTCGTCCGCTAGGCGGCCTGATCTTCGAACTGAAGGCGCGCGAGCCGGGCGTAGAGCCCGCCGCGCGCCGTCAGCGTCGAGTGATTGCCCTCCTCAACGATACGACCCTGATCCATCACGACGATCCGGTCGGCGGCGCGCACCGTCGCCAGCCGGTGAGCAATGACGATCGTCGTGCGATGCTCCATCAAATGATCGAGCGCATCCTGGACGAGGCGCTCGCTTTCGGCGTCGAGTGCCGACGTCGCCTCGTCGAGCAGCAGCAGGGGGGCGTCGCGCAACAGGGCACGAGCGATGGCGATCCGCTGCCGCTGGCCACCCGAGAGTCGGGCGCCGCCTTCGCCCATGAACGTATCAAGGCCTTCCGGAAGGCCGCGCAGGAACTGCTCCGCATTGGCCAGCCGTGCAGCCTCCCACAACTCTTCGTCCCTCGCCGCCCAGTTTCCGTAGCGGAGATTGTCGCGGGCGCTGGCGGCGAAGATCACCGTTTCCTGCGGTACCATCGCGATCCGTTGCCGGATGTCGGCGGGATCGGCGTCGCGAAGGTCCACTCCGTCGAGTAGCAGGCGGCCTTGCTGAGGGTCGTAGAAACGCTCGGCCAGCTGGAACAGGGTTGTCTTGCCGGCACCCGACGGCCCGACCACGGCCAGCCGCTCGCGCGCCCGAATGGCGAGGGTGAAGCCGTTAAGCGCCGAAGTGTCACGGCGTGTCGGATAGTGGAAGGTCACGTCCTCGAACGCGAGCTCGCCACGCGGCGGCTCGGGCAGTCGGGCAGGGGCGGCGGGTGCGCGGATATCCGACCTGGCGTCGAGCAGTTCTGACAGTCGCTCGGACGCTCCGGCGGCGCGTAGCAGGTCGCCATAGACTTCGGACAGGTTACCGAACGCGCCTGCCAGAAAGGCGCCGTACAGGACGAACGCCATGATCGTCCCGCCGGTCATCCGGCCCGCGGAAACCTCGATCGCGCCTTCCCAGACCACCAAAGTGATCGCGCTGAAGAGCAGGAACATCGCGACCGCGGTCATCACCGCGCGCAGCCGCATCCGCCGCTTCGCGGTCGCGAACACGCGCTCGACGGCATCGCCGAAGCGAGTGCTTTCGCGGCCTTGCTGGTTGAACGCCTGGACAATCTTCATCGCGCCGAGGACTTCGCTTGTGACCGTGCCGACGTCGGCGATCCGGTCCTGGCTCTTGGTCGAGATCGCCCGGACGCGGCGGCCGAGGATGCTGATCGGAATGACGACCAGAAGCGCGCCGACCAGGATCGACAAGGCCAGCTTCGCCGCGAGTGCGACGAGCGTCACGATGCAGAGGATGCCTAGGATGAAGTTGCGCAGGGCGACGGAAACGGTCGTGCCGACCACCTGCTCGATGATGGTCGTGTCGACGGTCAGCCGCGAGGTAATCTCGGCCGGCCGATTTTCCTCGAAGAAGCCGGGCGACAGTCGGAGCAGATTGCGATGCACGGCGAGCCGAATGTCAGCCACAGTCCGCTCGCCGAGCCACGAGACAAAATAGAATCGCAAGGCGCTGGAAATCGCCATGACGGCGACCAGAACCAGCAGATATTCGAACCAGCGATTGATGTTGTGCGTGCTTGCGGCGCCGTGGGCGAAGCCCTTGTCGATGATAAGCTTCAGCGCGTAGGGCACGCCCGCGGTCGCTGCGGCGGCAACCAGCAGCGCCACGATCGCGACGGCGATGTGGCCCCGATAGCGGCTGGTGAAGCCCCATACCATCCGCAGGTTCCTGACGGAGCGGCCCTTTGGGCGGTTGGGTCTCGTAGCCATGGCGCCCATCTAACAGCCGGCCGCCCGACCCTCAATTGCGCGCTGCAGCGATTGCGACGCAGCAATTGCCTTGCCAGCGGAGCAAACGCTTGCCACATCGGTTGGGCAGGGGTGGCTATTCCATGAGGTTCGATGCTCTACGACGCCTATGAAATGCAACGCTCCTTCCTCGCGGGGGCGAGCAAGCTTGCAGGCATGGGCGCCGGATGGCTTCACAACCCTGCCAATCCGTTCGCCTACAGTTCCATGGGTCCGGTAGTTGCCGCCGGGCTCGAAGTTTTCGCGCATGCGGCATCGCCGCGCGGCAAGCCCGAGTTCGGCTTTCAGTCGACCAAAGTCGCAGGCAAGAGCGCCGCCGTTCGCGAGGAGATCGTCCTTCGCAAGCCGTTCGGCCAGCTCAAGCATTTTGTCCGCGAGGGCGTCGAGAGTGGTCCCCGGCTGCTGATCGTCGCGCCGATGTCGGGCCATTACGCGACGCTTCTGCGCGGGACCGTCGAGCGGATGCTGCCCAGGTTCGACGTCTACATCACCGACTGGCGCGACGCGAAGCTGGTGCCTCTGTCGGAGGGCCGCTTCGACCTCGACGACTACATCGACTACCTGATCGAGTTTATCGAGACGGTCGGCGAGACGACGGGCGAGCGGCCCAATGTTCTAGCGGTTTGCCAGCCGTCCGTTCCGGCCTTCGCGGCCACGGCGTTGATGAATCAGGACCACAACCGCTGGCGCCCACGCACGCTGACGATGATGGGCGGCCCGGTCGACACGCGCAAGGCGCCGACCGCGGTCAACACCCTCGCCACCGAGCGAGCGCACAGCTGGTTCCAGAACAACGTCGTCGCGACCGTGCCAATGATCTACCCGGCCGCCGGTCGGAAGGTTTATCCGGGCTTCCTGCAGCTTGCAGGTTTCATGACCATGAACCTGGGCTCGCACCTCATCAGCCATTGGGAAATGTTCAAGCATCTCGTCGCCGGCGACGAGGAGAGCGCCGCCCAGACCCAGCAATTCTATGGCGAATATCGCTCGGTCTGCGACATGACGGCGGAATTTTACCTGCAGACCGTCGACGCGGTGTTTCAGCGCCATCTGCTTCCGAAGGGCAAGCTGATGCATCGCGGGCGGCGCGTCGACCCGGCAGCCATTCGCGATACCGCCCTGCTGGCGGTCGAAGGCGAGCGCGACGATATCTCCGGCATCGGCCAGACCCGGGCGGCGCTCGATATTGCGACCGGCCTGCCGAAGTCCAGGAAGCAGTATCTCCTCGCGCGCGACGTGGGCCACTATGGGATTTTCAATGGCCGAAAGTGGCGCGAGCGCATCGCGCCGGTCGTCGAGGATTTCATCGAAGCGAACGCAGGATCGCGCTAACGCCTTGAAAGCGCGCGGGAAGGCACCATCTCGAAGCCAGTTTGAAACAGTTGAAAGGAGGTGGTCTGATGTCTCATTGTCCCATGTTGAATGTGGCCGAGCTGAGCGCAGCCTCCCCGGAGTTCCGCGCTTAACGTCAGGCCGCATCCGGCACGACAATGGAAAGGCCGCTCGGGCAACCGGGCGGCCTTTCGCTTATGCGGGGCCTAGCCGGAGATCTTCATCCTGATCCCGCCGAGCATAGTCAGGGCGACCAGTCCGCCCAGTGCGGACACCGCGCCGGCGACCGTCATCGCGCCGTGGAAGCCGCCGAACAAGGAATTGCCGCTCTCGCCGAGGACCGAGCCGAGCAGCGCCGTCGCGACCAGGCCTCCAAGCCGGGCGACCGCGCTGTTCAGGCCCGAGGCAGTTGCCACATGCTCCTCCTCGACCGAGCCGAGAACAGAGGCGGTCAGCGGCGCTACAGCGATGGTCATTCCGGCCGCCATGACCAAGATCGCCGGGAAGGGGCCGTTCCAATAACCGGTCTCGGGCGTGATCAGGCGCGACATGGCGAGCCCGGCGCCGACCACGACCGGCCCGACGGCGAGCGGCAACCGCGGCCCGATCCGCGCGGCAAGGCTGCCCATGGCCGGAGATAACGCCGTCATCAGGATGGGCATCGGCAGCATCGCGAGACCCGCCCTCACCGGCGAATAGCCGCCAGCCGCGATCAATACGTAGGGAATCAGCAACATCGCCGCTCCGAATGCTCCGTAGAGCAGGAAGGTCAGCAGATTGAGACCCGAGAAGCAGCGGTTGGCGAACATCGCCAGCGGCAGCATCGCGCGATTGCGCCGGTGGCGTTCGACCGCGAGGAAGACGGCCAGCAGGACCACGCCGCCGATCAGCGCGATCGCGGCGGTTGCAGTCAATCGCGAGGAGGCTGACCACAAGGTGAGGGCGTAGGTCAGGCCGCCAAGCGCCGCAGTGACCAGCAGTGCGCCGGCGTAGTCCGTCCGTCCCGCGCCGCGCTCGCGGCTCTCCTCCACGAACTTGAGGGCGAGGAGGATCGCGCCGAGCGCCAGCGGGAGGTTGATGTAGAAGATCGCAGGCCAGCCGACGGTGCCAACCAGCCAGCCGCCGAGCAGCGGCGCCACGGCCGCCGTTGCCGCTCCCGCCGCCGCCCAGATGCCGACTGCGCGGCCACGCTTTTCGCCGGAGTAAGCCGCATTAAGCAACGCCAGACTATTGGGCAGGAGCAGAGCTGCTCCAATGCCCTGCACGCCGCGCGCAGCGAGCAGCAGCGGCAGGCCGGGCGCGAGCGCGCAGGCGAGCGAGGAGGCCCCGAACAGGCTCGTTCCAAAGAGGAGCAGCCGCCGCCGTCCGAAGTGATCGCCCAGTGCTCCGCCGAGGAGGAGAAGCGATGACAGCGGCAGCAGATAGGCGTTGACGACCCACTGAACGTCTTGCGCCCCGGTCGCGTAGCTCGCCCGGATTGCCGGCAGCGCAACATTAAGAACCGACCCGTCGACGAACGACAGGCTCGACGCGAGAATGCAGGCGACGAGCGTCCAGCGTCGGTCGGCGCTGCGCGCGCCTCGGCTGGAACTGCCTCGGCTCAACTCAAGTCTTGCGCCAACGCCGCCTCGACCATTGTCCGCCACACGTCGGCATCGCCGGCGGCGGCCATCGCCTCGTCCGGCTCGCGGGCCGTGTGAAGCACCGCCAGCGCCTGGTTGACATGCTCGCGCCAGGCGCGGTCGACCTTTTCCGCCGCCGACGGGTCGCTGCCCTCGGCATTGCTGCTGAACGTTGCTCCCGCGAGCACGCGCGCGATTCGTTCGACCAGCGGGCGATTGGATTCGGGCATTCGTTCGTCCTCCCTTTGTCCGTTCAACCCGCCTGCCGCCGTCTGGGTCCCAGCAGTCGTTTGAGAGCGCGCCGAGCCGCCGCCACGAGCCAGACGGACAGCAGCACGAGCGCTGCCGCAATAACCGCCGCGCTGACCGGATGCGCGATTGCCAGCGTCAGCAGCCCGGCGGTCGCGACATCTTCGCCCGTCGACACCGCGACATTGGAGAAGGGCTCCGGGCTGGCGTTGACCAGGGTCCGGGCGCCCGCCTTTCCGGCATGGGCAACGAACGCGGCCGTCCCGCCGAGGAGCAGGCTGCCGACTTGCCATGTCGGATCCCCGCCGTCGATGATCGCCATCGACAGCAAGGCCCCGCCGACCGGCCGCACCAATGTGTGGACGGCGTCCCAGGCGCTGTCGATCCACGGCACCTTGTCGGCGAAGAACTCGGCGATCGCGCCTACCCCCGCGATGCCGATGAGCCACGGGTTGGCCAGCACGTCGAGACCGTGAAGCTGCTGCGGCATGGCGACCCAGCCGGCGTGCATCGCCAGGCCCACAGCGAAGGTGACCAGATAAAGCCGCCAGCCGGCCAGCAGGCTGATCGTTGAGGCAAGCGCGATCAGCTGGACTGCGGACATCGTCGCTAGAGGACTTCGAACAGTCCGGCAGCCCCCATTCCGCCGCCGACGACTGGATCGACCTTCGCCCGCTCGACCGCTGCGCGGATCACGTGGGCCGCGAGCATGGGGGAGGGTGTTGCGTTCAATGCTCCGCGATAGGCCTTGCCGATGCCCGTGCGCGCGGTCGAAACGATTACCGCCTCACGCATTGGCGTCCCCCGACGGCCCGGACGTCGCATAGGGCATGATCATCGCCCCGTCCGGGGCGGCGGTGAAGGTCGTCTGTGTCGGGTATGCGAATTCGAGGTTGTGATCGGAGAAGCTGCGAAGCAGGGCCAGCGCAACGGCGCTGCGGTCGGCCGCGACCTTGTTGAGATCGGTCGTGCGGCTATCGAAGATCAGCTCGAAGTCGATGCTGGACGGCCCGAAGCCCATGATCGCACAACGCACGAAGGTGCAGGTCTTGCGCGACTCGACCGCGCCTTTGGCGAGCGAGCTCACTTTCTCGAGTTCGTCCGGGGGCGTCTGGTAGATGAGGCCGAACGGCAACTGCAGCCGCCGCGTCCGGCCGCCCGCGAAATTGTGGATCTCGCGTTCCAGGAGCTTGGTGTTCGCCATCACGATCTGCTCGCCGTTCGCGCTTCTCAGGCGCGTGGTCTTGAGGCCGATGCGCTCGATCGTGCCGGTCGACGTGTCGAACTGGATGAGGTCGCCGCGCTTGAATGGCTTGTCGAACAGGATCGATAGTGCCGCGAAAAGGTCGGCGAATATGCCTTGCGCGGCAAGGCCGATGGCGATGCCGCCGATGCCGAGTCCCGCGACCAGCGCCGTGACGTTGACCCCGAGATTGTCGAGAATGGCGATGATCGCCAATGCGAACAGCGTAACGCTGACCAGTACGCGGATCACTGACAGCGCATTGCCGATCGCCGTCTCGGCGGGGTCCTCGCCGGCTTTGCGGCTGATGACGCCAAGGACCAGCTCGCGCGCCCAGATCGCGCTTTGGAGGAAGAATGCGACCGTGAAGAAGATGTCGAACAGCCGTTCGACCTTCAGGGGCACAACGGCATAGCTGGCGACCATGTCGAGGGCGGCGGCGACCATGAACAGGATCGAGGTCTTCTGGAGAACTCGCCCGATCACGCCGCGCCAATGGCGGCACTCGGGATCGCGGTTGCGCAATGCCGCCCCGCCGAGACGCAGGCCCATCATGAACAGGACGATGCACGCGGCGACCGAGAGGGCGAGCGGCAGCTCTGACGCATTGGCGCGGAACCAGTCGACGATCGCCTGGACGCCTTCCCGGCCGCTGCTGATGGCTTCCGCTGCGTTGCCGCCGATCATCGCCGCCTAATCGCCGGTCCGTGAACGGCAATCAAGCCGCGGCCTGGGTCTCCGACGGCGCAACGGCTCGCTTTGGCCTGCGGCGTTTCTTTCCGCCGCGCGCGAGGAACTCCAGCAGGGCAACCTCGGCACTCGACAGACGCTTGCGCCCGCGCGGCCGCTCCATTCCGTCGAGAGGATCGCGCGGTGCTTCCTTCACCGCCTCGAGCAGGCCGGGGTGGACGTAGGACTTGCGGCTGATCGCGGGAGTATTGCCGAGCGCTTCGGCGACGGGCTCGACCACCGTCTTGACGGTGATCCGCGCGTCCTCCGCCTTCTTCAACATCTGCTCGAGAGCGATCACGCTCGCACTCCAGGTGCGGAAGTGCTTCGCGGTGAAGTCGCCACCGGTCGCTTCCTTGATGTAGGCGTTGACGTCGCCGGAGCTGACCGGCTTGGGCTCGCCGTCGCCGTTCACATATTGAAACAGCATCTGGCCGGGCAGTTCCTGGCAGCGCTTGCAGATGCGCTTCAGGTTCGTATCGCTGATCCGCACCTCGTGGACGATGCCATGCTTGCCCGCGAAGCGCATGGTCATCTTGCTGCCCTTGCGCCGGAGATGGCGGGCCCGGAGCGTCGTGGCGCCGAAGCTCTTGTTGTCGCGCGCATATTGCTCGTTGCCGATGCGGATGTGCTCGGTATCGAGGAGGCGAACGACGGCGGCGAGCACGGTCTCTCGGCCGAGCTGCCGGCGTTTGAGATCCTGCTCCACGCGGCGCCGGAGCCTGGGCAGCGCCTTGCCGAACTCGAGCAGCCCGTCATATTTCGCCGCCTCGCGCTTCTCGCGGAAACCGGCGTGATAGCGATATTGCTTGCGGCCCCGGGCATCGACTCCGGTTGCCTGGAGATGACCGTCGGGGTCGGCGCAGAACCACGCCTGCTCATAGGCCGGCGGAAGTCCGACGGCGTTCAGACGGTCGATCTCGTCCCGATCCTTGATCCGTTCGCCCTCGGAATCGAAATAGGCCCAGGAAAGCCCCTGCCGTCGGCGGGTGATCCCGGGTTCATTGTCGCTGCTGTGCCTCAGCACGATGCGTTGCGCCTTCCTTTGATCATTGCCGGCATAAGCGACCGGCAAGAGGGCAGGTTCCTATCCTGAAGTGATGAAGTGAGGACGTGAAGGCGGTACGAATGATCTGGGCCAGGTTCGGCCTAACCGGCTGGCAAGGATTGGCTGCTACTCCTCAGTGCATGAACGATGGCGGGGCAGAGCGAATCGAACGGGTCGTGGACGGCGCCGCAGCCGCTGTCCTGGCTGCATCTTCGGCCTGGTGCGCGGTCATCCTCTCGCGGGGCCCGATCGAAGCGGTGATGATTGCAGGCGTTGCGCTGGGTGCCGGCCTTCTCCTGCTCCGCGCAGTTCGCCCCGAAGAGCGGCATTTCGCCTTGCGCGATTTCGTCTCCCCGGATGCGCCGGAGTGCGAGGGTGACCATGGAGCATTCGCCGGGGCCGAACTTTCCGAAGGCGAGCATGACATTGCGGAAAGTGACGCGGGTGCCGAGCTCCTGCTTGACGACGTGCTTGCGGAAATCACGCCCAATTCGCGCGTGGTGAGGCTGTTCGACGCGGCGGCAATGCCGACGCCCGCAGAGCTCCGTGCCCGCATCGAGCGGCATCTTGGTTCGGGCCGAGCGCCGGTCGCGCCGCTCGACGCCGCCGGCCCTGACGCCTCAGAGGCGCTTCACGAAGCTCTCGCCGAGCTTCGCCGTTCCCTGCGCTGAACCTCAATCCTCGATCGTCAGCGCCTCGATGCGAAGCATGACCGAGCCATCGCTCGCCGCTCGCCGGTCGTCGGCGCAGGAGATGTCGGCGACGATGTGCCCGCTGATCGCGAACTCCGTGTCGGCGATCCCGCGGGCGATCACCCCTGCAATGTCTTCCGCCCCGGGACCCGCAATCCGGAGCGCGAGCTCGTGCCGCTCGCCGAGAAAGGTCAGAGACTGCCATTCCACCGAACGATGTTCTATAAGCAAAATCCTATCGCGTGGGCAATTGCCGCGGCGGATAAGGGCGCGCAGCAGGCCGGAGGCGGCCGGCGACATGGCAAGACGCATCATTGCACTGCCTCCAGATAGGCGCGCACGCGCTCGACAGTTTGGGGGCGCGGATCGCGTCCCCGCCGCAAGTCGAAGACAAACCGCGGATCTCCGACCACATTCCGTCCAAAACGGGTCGGAGCCATGTCACTGTCGCGCAAATATTTTTCAACCGTTCTCAGCAAGTGCACCTGTGTTTCCTTAAAACCGCATTCCGACTCGGCAGATCGATTCTTCACAACCCAATTCCTACTTGTCTAGGCAGTTTCCCATGGCTAATAGGAGGTTAATGAGTAGCGAGCCGCGGCATGTCTTGGAGCGCCTATGCGCGGAGCGCGGGGAGGACTTCGCGGGCCTGTCGCGGATGCTCGGCCGCAACCCGGCCTATATCCAGCAGTTTGTCCGCCGCGGCGTCCCCAAGCGCCTGCGGGAGGAAGAGAGGCGCAAGCTTGCCCGGTATTTCTCGGTCTCCGAAGCGGTGCTTGGCGGTCCGGCAGAGCAGCCGAGCCGGAGCGACGGGCTCGTCACCGTCAGCCGGCACGCGGTCGCCGCTTCGGCCGGGCCCGGCGCGCTCGTCGGCGATGAGCTCGGCCGGCCCTATCTCGCGTTCGACGAGCGCTGGCTGAAGTCGCTGACTCCGACCCGGGCCGACCGGCTCTCGGTGGTCCGCGTCGAAGGCGATTCGATGGCGCCGACGCTCAACCCGGGGGACGACATCATGATCGATCTCGATGATTGCGGCGATCGCCTGCGGGACGGCATCTACGTGCTTCGCGCGGAGGACGCACTGGTGGTGAAGCGCCTGGCGCTCAACCCGGTGGCGCGCCGGCTGACGGTCCAGTCGGACAATCCGGCTTACCCGGACTGGCCGGATTGCAGCATGGATTCGATCCACTGCATCGGCCGGGTGATCTGGTCAGGCCGCCGGATCGTCTGAGCCGCCGCCTCTCCGATCGATCAGCCAGACCACGATGGCAATGGCGGCGCCGACCGCTGTTCCGATGAGCACGCCCTTCATCGGGTTGCGGATGGACAGGCCGTAGAGGAAGCCGAGCAGAATGAAGATGGTGAGGAAGCATCCTCCCGCGCGACTGTTTCGCTGTGGCATCGGCCGCCCATGCCAGAGCCACGGCCACTGCGAAAGCGCGAATGGCGAGCCTCGCAAGAGCGTCAGGGAATGATGGTCAACGCGGTATTGACGACGGTTGTGCTCAGTCCTGCAACCGCTCCGCGGCTAGTGGGCGCCTCATGGAGATCCCGTTCATTCACGGCCGCTCGGCATTGGCCGACGCGTCCGACTTGATGCAGCTTTATGGCGAAGACGCGGCGAGCGAAGCGGCCAGCCGGGCCGAACGATCGCGCGACGACGGCAATGTCGTGCGCTTCTGCCATTGGCGCCAGATCCAGCGGCTCATCGCGTCGCTCAGCAATTGGCAAGTGCGCGGGACCGTCCACTAAAGCGCCGGATTTCAGCGACATCGCCTCAATTTCGCGCTGTTTGGCGTACCCGTTCATACTGGCGCCGTTCACAAGCGCTGTCTAAGGCTCGGTCCCGATGAGCGGGTGGGATCGAGCGCGGGAGTCCGCGCGGCTGCTGTGCGCGGCTGCGCTGGGGCTCATTCTTGCCTCGCCGGCGCTCGCGCAGAGCCAGCCGCCCCCTCCGTCCCCCGACCTCGATCCCTCCGCGCCGCTCGATCCAATGCCCGATCTTGGCGTCGGCTGGCCTGACCTCAAGACAAGCCCGGCCGCTTCCGCCACGACGTCTTCAAGCGACTCTGCGTCCGACAGCACGTCCGCCCGCCGCTACACTCTGACTATCGAGGGCCTGGAGACCGTCGGCTCGGCTGATGACATCCTCGCGGCCTTCCGACGCGGCTCCGCGCTTGAGGCCGACCGCAAGGATTCGGCCAACGCCGCACAGATCGATCGCCGATCCCGCGCCGATGCCGACCTGCTCGAGCAGTTGCTTCGAAGCCAAGGCTATTACGATGCCGACGTCGAGCCGCAGACCCGCCTAGCGGTCGGCACCGTTCAGGTGCTGCTCGAGGCGACGCCTGGCGAGCAGTACAAGTTTGCATCCGTTGATCTTCCGGGGCTGGACGCGGCCGGCCCGGATGCAGCCCGGCTGCGCGACACCTTCGCGATTCGGGCCGGCGATCCGGTCATTGCGGCCGATGTCATTGCCGGCGGCCTCGCCCTGCAGAGCGCGCTCGGGCGGGAAGGCTTTGCCTCGGCAGCGGTCGGCCAACAGGACATCGCAGTCGATCACCGAACGCATCTTGCCAGCCTGACCCTGCCGGTGACGCCGGGCCCAATCGCCCGCTTCGGGTCCATCCGGGTCAGCGGCCGACCACCCTTCGGTGCAAGGCACATATGGACCATTGCCCGTTTCCGCCCAGGCCAGCGTTTCGACCGAACGAAGATCGAGGACCTCCGCCAAGCCCTGATCGCCACCACTTTGGTCGCCGTTGCCGACATCCGGGTGGTGCCCGTGGACGGCGGCCGGACGGTCGATCTCGACGTGCGCCTGCAGCCCGCCCCGAGCCACACCATCGCCGGCGCAATCGGCTACGACACCGGACGAGGGGCGAGCATCGAAGGCAGCTGGCAGGCCCGCAACTTCTTCAATCCCGAAGGCGCGCTGACCCTTCGCGGCGTCCTCGGCACCTCCGAACAGCTCGCCGCGATCGAACTGCGGCGAAGCAACTTCGGCCGCCGCGACCAGGTGCTCGATCTCCAGGCGCTCGCTTCGCACCAGAAATTCGACGCTTATGAAGCGCGAACGGTCATGTTGTCGGCCGACATCGAGCGGCAGAGCAACTTCATCTGGCAGAAAAAATGGACCTGGACGTACGGCGCCACTGTCCTTGCGACCGATGAACGCGGCGTGTTTGATTCCTCCAGCCAGAAGGACACCCGTACCTTCCTGATCGCCGCGGCGCCGCTGAGCCTTGGTTATGACGGCAGCGACAGCCTGCTCGACCCGACCCGTGGATTTCGACTGAGCGCGCATGTCAGCCCCGAGGTTTCGGCCCATAGCGGCCAACTCGTCTATGCGCGCTCGCAAATCGACGCGAGCGCCTATCGGCCGGTCGCCGACGGGATCGTCGCGGCGGGCCGAATCCGGCTTGGGACGATTCTCGGCGCGGGGGTTTACGACATTGCGCCGTCGCGGCGATTCTACGCTGGCGGCGGCGGGTCGGTGCGCGGCTACGGCTACCAGCAGCTCGGTCCCAAGGATATGGACGGCGATCCGATCGGCGGCCGCGGCCTTGCCGAGTTCGCGCTCGAAGCGCGCATCCGGCTGAAGGCGTTCGGCGGCAATTTCGGGATCGTGCCGTTCCTCGACGGCGGCGCGCTCAGCACCGGCATGCTCCCCGATCCTGACGATCTGCGCTTCGCCGTCGGACTCGGCGCCCGTTATTATTCAAGCTTTGGGCCGATCAGGATCGACGTCGGCGTGCCTCTCAACCGCCAGAAGGGCGACGGACCGGTCGCGGTCACCGTCTCGCTCGGCCAGGCTTTCTAGGCGGTGCCGGACAGCGCGATCGCAGCCGAGGCGCCGCCGCCACCGCCGGTCCGCCGGCGGTCCGACTGGCCGCGGCGCCTGCTCGACGAGTTGCTGGTCCTGTTCATCGCGCTGGTCATCGTCTTCGCGGGGACGCTCATTCTCCTCGACACGGCGCCCGGCCACCGCTTCATCATCGACCGGATTGCGGCGTTCGAGACCGCCTCGGGTCTGAAGGTCAGGATCGGCCGCATCGACGGTTCGATCTTCGGCAAGTCGCAGCTCAAGAACGTCGCGGTGTCCGATACTCGCGGGACCTTCCTGACGTCGCCCGAAATCGATCTCGACTGGACGCCCGGCGCGTGGCTCGCGAATAAGCTGCACATCGACAGCGTGACGGCCGACAAGGTGACGCTGATCCGCCTGCCGAAGCTGCGCCCGTCGCTCAAGCCGGGGCCAATCCTGCCCGGCTTCGATATCCATATCGGCGAGTTGGCGATCCGCCATCTCGAGGTCGCGCCCAGTGTCGCGGGCCGGTCCTGGCGCGGGCGCGTGACCGGCAAGGCCGATATTGCCAAGGGGCGCGCCGTCGCGGATCTCGCTGCATCGCTGGACGGGGGCGGCGACCACCTTGCCTTCCACCTCGATGCAGAGCCCGACCGCGACCGCTTCGACCTTGCAGCGCGGGCGATATCGCCGGCGAATGGCGTGCTTCCAGCACTCGTCGGCTCGAACCGGGCAATCAATCTGGCGATCGGCGGCAAAGGAAGCTGGACACGCTGGCGCGGGACTGCGGCATTGGACTTGGCCGGACGCCCGGCGGCGCGGCTTGCACTTGGTCTCGACAGAGGTGTTTACCGGCTTGCCGGCCAGGTGCAGCCGTCGCCATTCTTCACCGGCAGGCTGATGCGCCTCACCGGACCCGCAGTGGTCGTGAAGGGATCGGCCACCTTCGCCGACCGCGCTGTCGATGGCGAGTTGGTGCTGACCTCGTCGGCGCTTCGGACCATCGCGCGCGGCGCGATCGACCTTGCGTCGAGCCGCTTCCGACACGTCCGGATCGGCGTCGACCTGCTGAAGCCGGAAGCGCTCTTCGATAATATGAGAGGCCGGGACGTTCGCCTGCTGGCGACCCTCGACGGCCCCTTCGGCACCGCCGATTATTCCTATCGCCTGACCTCGCCGAGCGTGGCGTTCGACACGACCGGCTTCATCGATGTCCGTGCGGAGGGGAGGGGACGCCTCGCGCCCTGGCCGATGCGGGTCCCACTCTTGCTCCAGGCCCGGGCAATCACCGGCGCTGGCGACGTCGCCGGTGCGATTCTTGCGAATGCGCGCCTCGCCGGCTGGCTATCCCTTACGCCCAAGCTTATCCAGGGGCAGAACCTGCAACTCACAAGCGCCAGGCTCAACGGCAAGCTGTCGCTGCTGATCGACCTCGTGACCGGCCGCTTCGAGCTCCTCGTGTCGGGCGGCATGAACCGCTATTTGATCCCGGGCCTCGGTGTCGTCGACATCCTGACTGATCTCAAGGTCGTCCCCGATCCCAGCGGCCGCGGCTCGCGCGTGGTCGGCGTGGGAAAGGCCTGGGTCCGCCGCCTCGACAACAGCGTCTTCCGCGACCTGACAGGCGGCCTTCCGTCGCTATCGACCAACCTGGAGCGCGGTCCGGACGGCGTGCTGCGCTTTACCAACCTCCAGCTTTTCTCGCCGAAGCTTCGGCTTTCCGGTTCCGGCGCGCGGCTACGCGACGGCAGCTTCCATGTCGCCGCCGGCGGCCGCCAGGCGAAATACGGGCCGCTCAAGCTGGTCCTCGATGGCGACATTGCCCACCCGCGCATCGATCTGCTGCTCGATCGTCCGAACGATGCGCTCGGAATTACCGGCATGCACCTGCTGCTGTCGCCGACGCCGGCTGGCTTCGACTACCGGGCGAGCGGCGGCTCGAAGTTGGGACCGTTCACCAGCAATGGACGGATCCTCCTCGCCGGCGGCCCGACAACGGTCTCGATCGCCGCGCTTGAGGCCGGAGGTGCCCATGCCAGCGGTGACCTGACGTCCTATCCGGGCGGGTTTAGTGGCCGGTTGACGCTTGGCGGCGGCACGCTCGGGGGGACGCTGGACTTTGCGCCGGCGAATGGAGCGCAGCGCATCGACGCGCACCTGACGGCCGCCGATGCCGCCTTCCCCGGCGCACTCGCCGTCCACAGCGGCCGAGCGGACGGATTCGTCGTTCTTGGGCAGGACACGACAGTCGAAGGAGTGATCGACGCTCGCGGAGTCAAGGCGGGAGGCCTCACCCTCGCGCGAGTTACCGCCAACGCCAGGCTGATCAACGGGTCGGGCCAGGTCCGCGCGGCGTTCAGCGGGGGCGGCAGCGGCGGCTTCGCTTTCTCGATGGTGGCCGACGTTTCCTCCGACACCATCCGCCTGGCGGGCAGCGGCCGGATCGCGAAACAGCCGCTGGTGCTTCGCCAGCCGGCGGTCCTCACGCGATCCGGCGATGGCTGGACGCTTGCCCCGGCTACCCTCGACGTTGCAGGAGGCAACGTCGTTCTCTCGGGTCGCAGCGGCTCGCACCCCGAAGTGCACGCCCAGGTTGCAAGCATGCCGCTGCAGGCGCTCGATCTTGTCCTGCCGGGAATGGGCCTCACTGGCACCGCCAATGGTCATGTCGACTATGCCTGGAGTGGCAGTCGCAGCGGCAGCATCAACCTGACGATCCGCGGCCTGAGCCGGGCCGGGCTGGTCCTCGCCTCAAAGCCGATCGACCTTGGCATCGCCGCAATCATCCAGGGCGACAAGGCCGCCATGCGCGCGGTTGCAGGAAGCGGCGGCGCGATCATCGGCCGCGCCCAGGCCCGCTTCGCTCCGATCGGCAACGGCCCGTTGGCTGCCGAGCTTCTGAACGCACCCCTATTCGCTCAGCTTCGCTACGTCGGCCCGGCGGACACGCTCTGGCGGTTGTCGGGAAGCGAGATTCTCGACCTCTCCGGCCCCATCGCGGTCGCCGCCGACATCGGCGGGCGCTGGAGCAACCCGGTCATCCGAGGCTCGCTGCGGACGCAGAATGCGCGCCTCGAAAGTGCCGTCACCGGCATGGCGATCGGCAATCTCGCCGCCCAAGCGCACTTCGCCGGACCGCAACTGGTCTTCACCCAGCTGACCGGCCAGACTTCTGGAGGTGGCTCGATCAACGGCAGCGGTTCGGTTACCTTCTCGGGCGGCAAGACCGCGCTCGACCTGTCGTTCAACGCCAGCCAGGCGCTGCTCCTCAACCGCGACGACATCGCCGCCCGGGTCACTGGTCCATTGAAGATCCGGTCGGACGGGCAGGGCGGGACCATTTCCGGAACGCTCCATCTCGACAAGGGCCGCTTTCAGCTCGGCCGGGCAAGCAGCGCCGCCGCAGTGCCGCAGCTGAATGTGCGCGAGATCGGGCTCGACGATGCGGACATCATCGAGCCGCAGGCGCTGCATCCGTGGAAGCTCGCGCTGAAGCTCGCGGGCGGTAATCTCAACGTGACCGGCCTTGGCATCAACAGCATCTGGCACACCGACCTCGACATCGGTGGCGTTGCTGACGCGCCGCGATTTACCGGGCGTGCGACCCTGACTCGTGGCGACTATGATTTTGCGGGCCGAAACTTCAAGCTCGACCGCGGTACCATTCGCTTCCAGGGGGAAAGCCCGCCCGACCCGCAGCTCGACATCCATGCCCAGGCTCAGCTTCAGGGGCTCGACGCGGCCGTCATCGTCGCCGGCACCGGCCTCAAGCCGGAGATCACGTTCACCAGCTCACCGCCACTGCCCCAGGACGAGCTCTTGTCGCGCATCCTCTTCGGAACCTCGATTACCAATCTATCCGCCCCGGAGGCGCTTCAGCTCGCGTCGGCTGTCGCCGCGCTTCAGGGCGGAAGCGGCAGCCTCGATCCGATCAACGCGCTCCGCAAGGCTGTCGGCCTCGATCGACTGCGCATTGTCCCAGCAGACGTCGCCACCGGCCAGAAGACGGCAATCGGCGCCGGCAAGTACATTACCCGCAAGTTCTTCGTGGAGGTCGTCACCGACGGCCAGGGCTATTCGGCGACCCAGGTCGAATATCAGATCACCCGCTGGCTCTCGATCCTGTCCACGGTTTCGACCGTCGGCCGCTCCAGCGCGAGCGTCCAGATCAGCAAGGACTATTAGGCCGGTCCGGGCGTCAGTCCGCGAAGGCCGAGCAGGACGACTTGATCGCCACGCTGCAGCCATGCTCCGTCGCATCGGAGATGGCGCGCGACACCTCCGTCACGTGGAGCGCGAGTTCGGCGGTGAGGCGGCAGGGGCGGCCTTCCCGAACGGACGCAGCCAATTCCGTGACACCGAGCGCATAGTCCATTTCGTGGCGCCGAAGCCGCCGACGCCAAGTCGGGCGAGGGCTGAGGTCCGACGTCCGGCTACTGATGCCAAAGACGCCCCGTGCCCAGCCGTGGCGCGTGACCCAGGGGTAGGTCTCGGCGCGCAGACCCAGCGCGGTGAAACGGCGGACGGTCAGCGGCGCGCCGAAATGCCAGCATTCGTCGACCTCGAGGACTCCGTGGTCGCCGATCAGCTGCAGAGAATGATCGTGAGGCGCGACGATGCTGCAGGTCAGGCGCGCGACCAGCCCCGACGCGAAGCGGAGCGAGGCCACCGAAAAGTCGGGCCCGCACTGATCGCCGGGCAGGTCGGGATGCTTGTCCGTGACGATCGTCGTCGAAAATGCGGTCACGCTGGAGACGGGGCCGAACGCTGCGACGAGCCAGGTCAAAGGATAGCTGGCGTGCTCGACGGTGCAGCCGACCATAAATTCGTCGCGCCACGGCCAAGGCGTTCCGGCCGGGCTTGTCCACTCGTCCGGATCCATGCGGTGGATTGGACCATCGTCGAGCTCGGCATAGGCGAGGCGGACCGTGCCGATGTCGCCGCGCCGGACGGCGGACCGCAGGGCGTGAGCGGATTCGCTCAGCACGCTGCATGGCGCCGAGGCGAGGGTAAGACTCCGGGAGGCGGCGAGTGCGACCAGTTCCCGCGCACGCGCGATATCGGTCGCGAGCGGCTTTTCGGAATAGACATGCTTGCCTGCGCCGAGGGCGGCCTTGGTCACTGCGAAATGGCTGACCGGGTTCGTTAGGTTGAGAACGATTTCGACGGATGGGTCGGCCAGCAATTCGTCGAGAGCGGGGTAGACCTTTCCCCCGTTTCGCGCTGCGAAGGCGGCGGCGCGCTCGGCGTCGAGATCGGTGCAGCCGATGATCCGAAGCTCGGGGTGAAGACCGAAATTGGCAGCGTAGAAATCCGCCACGAAACCGCATCCCACAATCCCGACGCCTACACTGTTCTGGGAGACAGCGGCCGTCCGCGATTCGGGAGTTGCGGCGAAGGCGTCGGCAAGATCGAGAAGCCAGGATCGCAGGCGATCCAGCGCTCGGCTGATTCTGGGTCGGGCAATTCGCGGCTCGGTCATCGGTCCAAGGAATGGAGCAGCACCGCCCGGTCTTTGCAACACGGGCCCGCTTCTTCCTCGCCTGGGAAAGGCAGGGCCGCTCTTGACCCGGCACCCGCCTTCTCTTCAACTGCCGCAAAAGAAGTCGAGCCGGAAGTCGGGGGACGCATGAAGAACTGGAACCGCAGGAAGACAGTCGTCGCCGCGGAGGACCTACCGCAGGAACATCGGCTCAAGCGCTCGCTCTCCTGGCCGCACCTCGTCGCGCTCGGGGTTGGCGCGATCGTCGGCACCGGCATCCTGACGCTGATCGGGGTCGGCGCAGGCAAGGCCGGCCCAGCCGTCATCCTGTCGTTCGCGATCGCCGGACTGATCTGCGCCTGCGCAGCTCTCGCATATGCGGAGGTCGCGACCATGATCCCGGCGTCGGGATCTGCCTATACCTATTCCTATGTGGTGTTCGGTGAGTTGATCGCCTGGATGATCGGCGTCGCGCTGATCCTCGAATATACACTAGTGGTCAGCGCGGTGGCGGTCGGCTGGTCGGGGTATGCGACGGGTTTCCTGCAGTCGATCCATTTGCCGTTGCCGCCTCAGCTGACCCAGGGGCCGGAACTCGGCGGAATCGTCAACCTGCCGGCGATCTTCATCATCGTCGTGGTCGCCGGCCTGCTCATCGCCGGAACACGCGAGAGCGCGACCCTCAACGCGATCCTGGTCGTGATCAAGATGCTGGCGCTGGCCATGTTCGTCGCCGTCGCGCTACCGGTATTCGATCCCTTCCACTTTCATCCGTTCATGCCGCTCGGCTTCCCGAGGAACGGGCCCGCCGGCCACGAAGTCGGGGTGATGGCAGCCGCGGCGATCATCTTCTTCGCCTTCTACGGGTTCGACGCGATCGCCACTGCAGCCGAGGAGGCGAAGAACCCAGGCCGCGATCTCGCCATCGGCATCGTCGGCTCCATGGCGGTGTGCATCCTCATCTACATGGCGGTCGGTGCCGCCGCGGTCGGAGCGGTCGCCTATACCCGATTCGCCGACAGCCCGGAGCCGCTGGCGCTGATCCTTAGGGAGATCGGGCAGACCTGGGCCGCGCGAGTGCTCGGTGCCTCGGCAGTGATCGCGCTTCCGACGGTGATTCTCGCCTTCTTCTACGGCCAGAGCCGGATCTTCTTCACCGTTGCTCGTGACGGTCTCCTGCCGCGCAGTTTGGCCCGGGTGTCGAGCCGCGGCACGCCGGTCAGGATCACCATCTTCACCGCGGTCGTCACGTCCGTCTTCGCCGGACTGATCCCACTGACGGCGATTGCCGCGCTGGCAAACGCCGGGACGCTCGCCGCCTTCATCGCGGTTTGCTCGGCAATGCTGGTGCTCCGTCGCCGTGAGCCAGACCGCAAGCGGCTCTTCCGCGCGCCTGCCGGGCCGGTCGTCGCGGTCGTCGGTATCCTCGGCTGTCTTTACCTGTTCATCAGCCTCCCGAACCGGACGCAGATGTTCTTCTGCTTCGCCCAGGCGATCGGGCTGATCCTCTACATGGTCTACGGCAGCCGCGCCGCCGATCGGGCGAGGGGCGAGGCCGGGTAGGCCGGATCAGTATTTCCAGAAGCCTTCCAGCGATTCCTTGAGCTCGGCCAGCGACATTCGGTCCCACTGAGCTTCCGACTTGGCGCCCATGGTCACCTGACCGCTGAGATAGCTCGGCCGCTTCCACTGAGGCTGGACGACGTCGGGCCGTGACCGGGCGAGCCGGGACAGGTCAAAGGCGCTGTCGAACTTGAGGCCCGCCGTGTCGCCAAGCGCCCAGCTGACCCTGGCCGGAATCTGTACGTTGTCGCCAAGCTCGAGCAACGGCTCGGCGCCGACCGGAAGAGCGAACGGGCACTCGATCATCGCGCCGGTGGTCGAGATGTTGCGCAGGCGAACGGGCAGGCTCTCGAAATCGTGGTGGAGGGTACCCGACCAGATCAGCGGATGGCGGCGGCCGGTCCGCTGCTCGTCATGGTCGGCTTCTGACTCCTCGGGGACAATGTCTTCGGCCTCGAACTCAGCCTCGGGGAAGCTTCGGGCGACAACTTCGCGCAGGACGGCGGCCTGCTCGGTCGGCGAGCAATCGAGGCGGGTTTCCTCGGCGAACTCGAGGCCAAGGCGGCCGTCCTTGATCCAGCACACCGCGCATTCGATGCGCCCGTCGCCGCCGAGGCGCAGCTCGACATGATCCCACAGCTTCACTGCGAGGGTGCCCGAAACCATCGCACCGCCGCCCGACAGGTTCACCAGTTCCATGTCGTGGGAGCGGCCGTCGTGGACGACTTCGACCCGCTCGCGCTGCAGGCGGTGGCGGTCGTCGTCGCGGGTGTTGACCCGGCGCGCTTCCTGCCGAGTGACTGGGATGCTGTGCAGGTCGTCGGCGCGAACCCCCTTGGGCGCCTTCGCCTTGATCAGCTTCAGCTCGCCCGAACTGTCACCGAAAACCTTCGCGCGAATGTTCATTGCCCACTCCCTGTCCCCACTCGCGCGGCCTTATGCGCCGAACGGGGTTACGGAATGGTGCATGAGGGCGATCAGCTGGAATAATACATGTCGAACTCGACCGGGCTCGGCGTTGTTTCCCAACGCATCACCTCGTCCCACTTAAGCTCGATGTAGCTGTCGATCTGGTCCTCGCTGAAAACGTCGCCGCGGGTCAGAAAGGCGCGGTCGTTGCCAAGCGAGACCAGCGCCTCGCGAAGCGAGCCGCAGACGGTCGGGACATTGACCAGCTCCTGCGGTGGCAGGTCGTAGAGGTTCTTGTCCATCGGCTCGCCCGGATGGATTCGGTTCTGGATGCCGTCGAGGCCGGCCATCATGATCGCCGAATAGGCGAGATAGGGGTTGGCCATGGCGTCCGGGAACCGGAATTCGACCCGCTTCGCCTTCTCGCCAGCGCCGTAGGGGATCCGGCAGGAGGCCGAGCGGTTGCGTGACGAGTAAGCGAGCAGCACGGGCGCTTCGAAGCCGGGGACCAGACGCTTGTAGCTGTTGGTCGACGGGTTGGTGAAGGCATTGAGCGCGCGCGCGTGCTTGATGACTCCGCCGATGAAATAGAGCGCGGTGTCGCTCAGGCCAGCATAGCCGTTACCGGCGAAGAGGGGCTTGCCCTCCTTCCAGATCGACATGTGGGTGTGCATGCCGCTGCCGTTATCCTTGGCGATCGGCTTGGGCATGAAGGTCGCGGTCTTGCCATAGGCCTGGGCAACCATGTGGACGACGTACTTGTAGACCTGCATGCGGTCGGCGGTCTCGACCAGGGTGCCGTAGGTGAGGCCGAGCTCGTGCTGGGCGGCGGCGACCTCGTGATGGTGCTTGTCCATCGGCAGGCCCATCTCGATCATGGTCGAGACCATCTCGGCGCGGATGTCCTGTGCGCTGTCGACGGGGGCGACGGGGAAGTAGCCGCCCTTGGCGCGCGGCCGGTGGGCGAGGTTGCCGCCATCATACTCGCGCATCGTGTTGGTCGGCAGCTCGATGTCGTCGATCTTGTAGCCGCTCGCCGAATAGCCGTCCTCGAAGCGGACATCGTCGAACATGAAGAATTCGGCCTCGGGCCCGACGAACACAGTGTCACCGACGCCGCTCGCCTTGAGATAGGCTTCGGCGCGGGTCGCGGTGGAGCGCGGGTCACGGCCGTAGAGCTCGCCCGTCGCCGGCTCGACGACATTGCAGACGAGCACGAGCATCGGGGTCGCGCTGAACGGATCGACGTAAGTTGCGTCGAGATCCGGCTTCAGAATCATGTCGGATTCGTTGATCGCCTTCCAGCCGGCGATCGAGCTGCCGTCGAACATGAAGCCGTCGGTCAGCTGGTCCTCGTCGATCAGGCCCGCGGCCATGGTGAGGTGCTGCCACTTGCCCTTAGGATCGGTGAAGCGGAGGTCGATCCACTCGATCTCCTCGTCCTTGATGCGCGAAAGGATTGTGCCTGCGTCGGTCGCCATGATGTGAGTTCCCCGGCTGAATCGTTGCTGCCCAATTGCGGCGGCCGCCGTTCCCGGAGACCTGGAAAGCGCGATTCGGGCTTGAGCGCTCAGATTCCCGACCGGACGGCCGGAGTCAGTCCCGCGGCGAATATTTCACGGCGATATTCGCGCTTTGATTTCTCCCGAGGGGAGATGCACGGGTCAGCTGAACTAGAACTTCCTCGTGATGCCCGCGAAAACGCCCCGCCGCTGGCCCCATTGCGGCGCGCCCACGCCGACACCGTCCCCGCTCCGAATCTGGTAGCTTTTGTCGAACAGGTTGAGCACGTCCGCGCGGAGGGTTACCCCGTGGAGGACGCCGGGGCCGGTGAAGTTCTGCGCGATCCCGGCGTTGAACACGAAGTAGCCGGGCAGGCTGCCGCCGTTGGGCACGATCCCATTCGGGTCGTCGGTGCGCAGACCAGAGGCATAGATGAAGTCCCCCGTCGGAACGAGCGTCCCGGCGCCATCGTGGATCGTGTAGCTGCCGCCGCCCGACGCCGTCCATTTCTGCGAGTGGTCGGTGTAGATGTAGTGGTTGTGGATGTAGGCAAGTTCGTCCGGTGCGAAGAAATATTGGCTCGATATGATGGCCTTTGCCTTTTCGTCGCCACGCGCAAGGTTGGCGTACAGATCAATCGGGCCATGAGTGTAATTGCCGCTTAGCTCGACGCCCCATGCATAGCCCTTGGCATAATTGAAGGGGGACAGGATCAGCGCGGAGCCGAACTGGCCTTCGTCGAGGAGGTTGCGCTTGAGCTTGTAATAAGCGTCCACGCCGATCTTGAAGCCACCGTGAAGCCGCTGCTCGACGCCGGCGTCAAAGTAATGCTCGCGCTCCGCCTTCACGGGATCGTCG
>NZ_JAFAVR010000117.1 GCF_019242355.1 Sphingomonas sp.
GTCGATCACGGTCGGCATGTCAGCTCTCCACCACGCTCTCGATGCGGTTCAGCATCGTGCCGCTGTCGACGAGCGGCTTCGCACCAGTCGCTGTCAGCCCCTTCGGCTGCTCGCCACGCGCTACGCGAGCGCGCCCCTCCTGGACCATTGCGAACGTCACAGGCTCGTCGCGCTTGCCGATGCGCATGGAACGCAGCATCAGCGTCACGGGACTGAGCGGGGGCGAGTCCATCAAGGTAATCTCGGTCCGGAGTTCGCCGGCGATGATGCCGCCCATATCCTCGAGCGCGGCGGTCGCATCCATGTCGCGGGCTTTCAGGCAGCCCGCGAGCTGCGCGGGCCAGGACGCCTGGTTCTTGCTGATCATCGTGCTGAAGAAGGGCCGGGGCGGTATTCCAACAGCCGGGGCGCCGAAGTTGTTGATTGCTGCGACCATCGCCGTGGGAGTGCCATCCGGCTCCTTCGCGTCTTCCATAAAGCCGACCTTCAGCACGGCCGGGCGCGAAATCTTGCGTTCCATGTCCCGCAGGAATGCCTCCAGCTTTCCACCGCCTTTCATCGCGCCCATGGCGATCATCTTCCCATCAAGCGAAGATCGCGCTCAGCTGTTCGCCGCAGCTTCATTGGCGATCCTCTGGTTGTGCGCGTTGACGACCGCGATCTCGAGGAGGTTGTGGAGGTCCTCGGTGCCGTAGATCGTGCTCAGCTCATGCAGCGTGGCGAGGTGCGAGGTCACGACGGCGCCAATCCCGGATGGGATGTTGGGGTAAGCCTCGTATCGATGAACTTCTTGAGCGCCGCCCCCAGCTTCGAAAGCTCGGCGGCGATGGAAAAACCCAGGTGGAGGCTAGCAACCTCCGCGCGCAGCATGACGCGGGTGGCGACTTCCTCGATGTCGTCTTCGATCAGCGGTCGGACGATGCTCGGCCGCGATGGATCGGGCACATACTGGATGCACGTGAACATCTCCGCCAATAGCGGCTCGGCTTCGGCCCAAGGAATTGACGCCAGGGCGCGGATGCCGAGCGCCGCGACGCCTGCCATGCCTGCGGAGGTGACATTATCCGGAAGGTCTGGATTGCTCTTGCCGATTGCGAATAGCGCCCGGGACGCCCAGTCCTCTGCCTGGGTAGCTGGCATCTCGGTAAGTTGATAGGCTCGTCCCTTATCGCGGCCTTCCGACTGTATCGTGACTATCTTCGTCTTTCGCGCCATGAGAATGCGTCTCCAGTCTGAGGGTTTACGATACCCCTGAACCTAGATCAGCTCAAGCATTTCGGGGTTGATCACCATTGGCTGCCAGGTGTCTGCGAACACTATCATAACACTGTCCGCCATGTTCGGCGATTTCGCTCCGTCCGGCATTTTGTCGATAACGACCTTGCCCACAGCGTTGATTGAGTAAGTCGGCTGGGAGAGCTCTCCGCTGAGCTGCGCGAGCGCACCGCATCCCGATGCAATCGAGATGATGTCGTCGGGCTCGAACTCGGCGCCGGAGGTGACGGCGCGGAAGGTCGTCTGGAAGCGACGGCGCAGGTTGAACCAGCCCTGCGCCTTCCGGTTCGCGAAGAAGTCCTTGTTCTTGCGGCCTTTCACGTCCTCGCTCTCCGGCCGCCAGACGGCTTCGGAGCCGCGGAAGGGCAGAACGCTGATTTCGCGCTGCTTGGTGCTCTGGCGCTGCTCATTGACGATGCGGGCGTCGCCGCGCACGCCGGCACCAAGGCCATCGGAGTCGAACTTGAACTCCGGCAGATCGTGCTCGTCTGAGAGGTGGAAGGCGCGCTGAACGGTGCTGAAGATGTCACCGCCTTTGCCCGACCACTCCTCGACATGCTCCACGAGGCAGCCGCGGGCGATCGCAAAAGCGTTTTTGTCCTTGCCCTCGTCGGCAACGTCCAAGGCGCCGCGGCGGGCGCCGGTCGGTTCGACGCCGAGCTTCACATGAGCGTCGACAGCCGCCTGCACCCATGCCGAGGGGATCAGGATGCCTTCGACCGAGGCGGTGTAATCGATATCGATTTCCTGGGCGACGGTGACAGGATCGAGCTCCGCCACCTGCTTGGCATACCAGGCTTCGTCCTTCCTCGGATCGTCACGCCAGTGGAAGCGGAAGGTCCTGATCTGGCCGCCGTGCACCTTCTGCGCGAACGGGTTGGCCATGCCGTTCGGCGTCGAAATGTCCTGCCGGCAGTTCGTCGTCTGGGAGAGCGAGGCGTCGACGAGCTGCGGGCGTTCGAGGAAGGCGGCTTCGTCGACGAAATAGATGCTGGCGCGATCGCCGCGGCCGATATTGTCGCCAGCCTCGCCGGTGATCGTGCTGCCCGTCTCCGGGAAGTGAAGGCGCAGATAGGTCCCATGCAGGCGCGCGTCCCAGCCGCCGCGAAACATGCGGGGCAGCTCGCCCATGAACAGGCGGCCCTTGTAGAAGATCGACTTCGGATCGCCGATCTTGTCGACATATTCGACCTTGCGACTGCCGAAGCCGATGGCGAGCCCCTCGTGGAAGAGGCACAAGGTGCAGCTGAGCGCGATCGCGAGCCAGGTGACGCCGCTGTCGCGCGA
>NZ_JAFAVR010000076.1 GCF_019242355.1 Sphingomonas sp.
GGTTACGAATTGGAAAGCCGCACCGTCTAGGGGTGGCAGTCATGTTCAACGTCGCATTAACGCAAATCCTGCTGCTCGGCCTTGCAGTGACGCTCGTCGTCGCGGCGGCGATCGACGTGCGCACGTTCACGATCTCGAACAAGCTCAACCTCGGGGTCGCCCTGGTCGCGCCCGTCTACTGGCTCTCGGTCGCCCTTCCCTTGTGGCCCAACGTCGGAATCCAGCTTGCGTCGGGCGCGATCGTGTTCGCCGTACTGGCCGGGGCCTTCTACGCCGGGATGATGGGCGGCGGCGACGTCAAGCTCGCGGCCGCGCTCGCCCTGTGGTTCTCGCCCGCTTCGACGGTGAGGTTCCTGGTGCTGATGTCGCTTGCCGGCGGAGTGCTGACCGTTGCGGTCCTTGCACTGCACCGTGCGCGCCGGCGGGAGGGCCGTCCGGAGATCCCGTACGGGGTCGCAATCGCTTTCGGTGGGCTCGTCATTCTCACCCAACGCTTTCTTAACCAATTTGCCTGATGAGTGAGGCTGCAATGAAGACCCGACTGGGGGAGGCGATCGCGCCATGGATGTGAAGAAGGTTGCTCTGCTCGTTGGAGCGCTGGTCATCGCGGTCATCACCGCGGTCATGGCCAAGAACATGTTCGCAGGCGCGGGGGCCCAGCAGGCCGCTGCGGCACCTGCGGTCCCCGTGGGTCCGAAGATCCTGGTCGCCAAGAAGGCGCTTCCGGTCGGCACCATCATCGACGCGGACAGCCTGAGCTGGCAGCCGTGGCCGAAGGAGCTGATGCAGGGCGCCTACTATACCGAAGGCCAGCCGGACGCGAACCTGCCGAAGCTGCTCGGTACCGTGGTCCGCTACCAGATCACGGCCGGCCAGCCGCTGACCCGTGGCGCTGTCGTCGGTCCGCAGGACCGCGGCTTCCTTGCTGCAGCGCTCGGCGCCGGCATGCGTGCGGTCACCGTTCCGGTCAATGCCTCGACCGGTGTCGCCGGCTTCATCTTTCCGGGCGACCATGTCGACCTGGTCCTGACGCAGCAGGTCACCGGCGGCGGCGACGGCCCGCCCCTCAAGGTTTCCGAGACCATCGTGCGCAATATCCGCGTCCTAGCGACCGACCAGCGCTTCACCGACAAGGACGAGGACGGCAAGACCGCCGTCAAGACCTTCTCGAACGTGACAATGGAAGTCACTCCGAAGATCGCGGAAAAGATCGAAGTTGCCCAGAGCGTCGGAACGCTGTCGCTGTCACTGCGCTCGATTGCCGACGACACGTCCGACCTGGAGCGTCAGGTTGCGGCCGGCGACATCAAGGTCCCGGCCGGCGTCAATCCGACGCAGGAGAAGCAGTTCCTGCTCGCGGCGGCCAATCGCCCGAACGACGTCGACCCGAGCTTCACGACCGGCGGCGACGTCTCTCGCTTCCAGCGGCGGACCGTCCCGGCCAAGCCGCGCGATAACAATGCCCAGGCGGCCGGTGGAGCGCAAAGCGCGCCCCGTCTTTCGGCTCCGTCGGGCTCAATCACCCCTGTGGTCGTCGGACCCGTGGTCCGGATCGCTCGCGGCAATGATGTCACCGTTGTTCCGGTGGGAGCTCGCTAACATGAAAACTCAAGCCATCATCCACCGGGCGAAGCTCGGCACGGCCCTCGCCGGGGTCGCCATCGCGATCGCAGCGACGGTGCCGGCAGCGCCGGCCGCGGCCCAGCCCCTCGCCTATACGTCCGGCGCCTATCGGCCGAGCACCCAGGTGCTGCTGTCGATCGGCGAAGGCCAGATGCTCAACCTGCCCCGCAGCGTTGCGAGCGTCTGGACCTCGAACCCCGGCGTCGCCGACGTCTTCGTCAACAGCCCGCACCAGCTCAACCTGTACGGCAAGGCTTCGGGCCAGGCGACCGTCATCGCGACGGCTGCGGACGGCTCGGTCGTCTACGGCGCCAATGTCCGGGTCAGCCAGAACGTCAGCAACGTGAACGAAGTGCTTCACGCGGCGATGCCGGACGCCAACATCATGGTCACGTCGGTCGGCCAGGTCGCAGTCCTCAACGGCACCGTCGCCTCGCCCGCCGACGCGGCCCAGGCCGAGACACTGGTCACGGAATTGCTGAATCCAGGCAAAAAGCCGGGCGACGCGCTCGACATCCAGCCGGTCAACCGGCTGAAGGTCGCGACGCCGCTCCAGGTCACGCTCAAGGTCCGCATCGCCGAGGTCAACCGCTCGCTTCTGAAGAAGATCGGCGTCAACCTCCTGTCGACGGACAACACCGGCGGCTTCAACTTCGGCGTTGCCCAGGGCGGAGGCATCTACCTGCCGCCGCCCGGCGGCGACGGCAAGGGTGCCGGAACGGTCATCCGCAACGCGCTCGGATCGACGCTTCAGGCATCAGGCAAGCTGTTCGGACTGAACTTGCTGGGCACACTCGACCTCGCGCAGACCGACGGCCTCGTGTCGACGCTCGCCGAGCCGACGCTCACGGCACTTTCGGGAGAGACCGCCAGCTTCCTCGCCGGCGGTGAGTTCCCGATCCCGATCTCCCAGGGCAACCAGGCGATCAGCATCGAGTACAAGCAATATGGCGTCGGCCTGGCCTTCACGCCGGTCGTCCTCGCCGACGGCCGCATTTCGATGCGCGTCCGTCCGGAAGTCAGCGAGCTGTCCGATGCCGGGTCGGTGGACCTCAACGGCTACAAGGTGCCGGCGCTGACGACACGGCGCGCGGAGACCACCGTGGAGCTCGGCTCCGGCCAGTCGTTCATGATCGGCGGGCTGCTGCAGAACCACAATTCGAACAGCATCAACAAGGCCCCGTTCCTCGGCGACTTGCCAATCCTCGGCACCTTGTTCCGCTCGACGAGCTACCAGCGCGACGAAACCGAGCTGGTCATCGTCGTCACGCCCTACCTGGTCCGGCCCGTGTCGAACCACATGGCGTTGCCGACCGACGGCTATCGTGCACCGACCGACCCGCAGCAGTTCCTCGAAGGCCAGACCTTCACGGGCGTGAGCGGGACGCCGGTGGCGGTCGCCCCCGGTCCGGGGATCGCAGGAGCGGCCGCGGTGACGGCGGCGCCGGCTCCCGGGTTCAAGCTGTGACCGGCCCGCTCAGGAAGGACAGAAAGATGCGTACCAGGATCGCCATTCTCGTTCTCGCCTCGGCGGCTTCCGCAGGCTGCGGCTACACGCCGCACGACCTCGCCGACCGCGGCGTCGAATCCGTCAATCAGCCGGTCGTCACGGCGACCGACTATGTGTTCAACGCAGCCGCGCCGGGCGGCACTCTTGCTCCCGGCGAGGCCGAGCGGCTCAGCGCCTGGTTCCAGGCGCTCGACATCGGCTACGGCGACACCATCCACGTCGACGGCGGCGACTCCTATGTCGCACGCGAGCAGGTGCAGGCGGTTGCAGGCACCTATGGGATGATGGTTGCGGCCGGCGCCCCGGTGACCTCCGGGCCGGTTCAGCCGGGCTTTGTTCGCGTCGTCGTCTCTCGCCGCCGCGCCGTCGTTCCCAACTGCCCCAACTGGAGCCGCCCATCCGAGCCCGATTACAACAATCGGTCGATGTCGAACTTCGGCTGCGCCACGAACACCGACCTCGCCGCCATGGTCGCAAACCCCGAGGACCTGGTCCACGGGCAAGAAGGCAACGGCATCGGCGATACCGCGACGGGCGCCAAGGCCGTGCAATTCTACCGGTCAAGCCCGCCGTCCGGCACCAAGGGCCTACAGGACGTCAGTACGAAGGGATCTCAGTGATGAACGCTCCGTTCCAGGCACGCGCGGGTCTGCGCGACCCTTTCACAGCCTTCGTTTGCGACGATGCGACCGCCGACATGCTGCGGCCGGTCGCGGTCGAGCATGGCTGGTCGCCGGAAAAGGTGAACAAGGGCGGCCTGCGCAATGCGGTCCAGTCCCTGTCGGTCTCGGCAAGCCCGAACATCCTGTTCGTCGACCTGTCGGAATCGGGCGATCCGCTCAACGACATCAACGCGCTCGCCGAAGTTTGCGAGCCGGGAACGATCGTGATCGCGGCCGGTGCCGTCAACGACGTTCGCCTGTACCGCGACCTGGTCGCGAGCGGCATCCATGATTATCTGCTGAAGCCCTTCACGGTCGACCAGCTGCGCGACACCTTCGCGCATGCCCAGATGATCCTGTCCGGTCCCCGCGGCGAATCCCAGGCCGAGAAGCCGCATGTGATGGCGGCTGTCATGGGCGTTCGCGGTGGTGTCGGCGCCTCGACGGTCGCGACCTCCCTGGCCTGGCTGCTCGGAGAGAAGGCGCATCGCTCGACCGCACTGCTGGACCTCGACGTCCATTTCGGCACTGGCGCGCTGGCGCTCGATCTCGAGCCCGGCCGCGGTCTCACGGATGCGATCGAGAATCCGAGCCGGATCGACGGCCTGTTCATCGAACGGGCGATGGTTCGCGCCAACGAGCGTCTGTCGGTGCTGTCCGCCGAAGCGCCGATCCACCAGCCGCTGGTGACCGACGGAACCGCCTTCTTCCAGCTTCAGGAAGAGATGCGCAACGCGTTCGAATCCACGGTTGTCGATCTGCCGCGGCACATGCTGATCCAGTATCCGCACATGGTCCATGACGCCCATGTCGCAGTGGTCGTCGCCGAGCTCACGCTGGCCGCCACCCGCGATACGATCCGCGTGCTCGCCTGGCTGAAGTCCAACGCGCCGCAGACCAAGGTCATCGTGATCGCCAATCGCGTGCCTACGGGCGGCGCCCTGGAGATCAGCCGCAAGGACTTCGAGCAATCGATCGAACGCCCGGTGGACATCGTGTTCCCGGTCGACGGCAAGCTCGCCGCCCAGGCCGCCAAGCTCGGCAAGCCCATGGCGGAAGTCGCAGCGGGCAAGATGGCCGCTCCGTTCAACCAGTTGTCCAACATGGTGCTGAGCCATGCCAGCGACGACGGCGCCGCCGCGGCCCCGGCCAGGGACCCAGCTGCTCCGGCGAAGTCGCTGGTCGGCAACCTGAAATCGATGCTGTCCAAGCCCAAGGCAAAGGCGGCTTAAGTCAGGCCGGCGGCCGCGGTGGGACCTCCCGCCCCGGCCTCCCGAAAGTGAGAGGCGACGCCAAGAATGCTGTTCTGGCTAATCATCATGGTCGGCGTCGTCGGCACGCTGGCACTCATGCTCAGCGCGTTCAGCGGCCCGTCCGCCTCGAAGGCGGTCAAGCGGCGCATGGAGCTCGTCAAGGAGCGTCACGGCGACGTCATCGCCGGCAACGCCCAGGCGCAGATCCGCAAGCTGATGGCCCAGCGCGCGAGCCGCCTCGAGGGTTATGCCTCCACTCTGATCCCCAAGCCCGCGCTGCTTCGCAAGCGCCTGGAGCAGACTGGCAAGGACATCGCGCTCGGTCGCTACGCCATGATCTGCCTCGGCGCGACGCTGTTCGTGGCGTTTGCGCTGATGGTCAAGGGCGCGCCCTTCCTGCTGTCGTTCCTGCTCGGCGTGTTCGTTGGCGTGGGCGTGCCGCACTTCGTCGTCGGCAAGATGATCAAGCGGCGCGTCGCCAAGTTCACGACCAACTTCCCGGACGCGATCGAGCTGATGGTGCGCGGCCTGCGCTCCGGCCTTCCGATCACCGAGACGCTGGGCATCGTCGCCAGCGAGATCCCCGGTCCGGTCGGGCTCGAGTTCCGCCTGGTTTCGGACAAGATGAAGATCGGCCGGACGATGGAGGCTGCTCTCCAGGACACCGCCGACCGCCTCGGAACGCCCGAGTTCCAGTTCTTCGTGATCACGCTGGCCATTCAGCGCGAGACCGGCGGCAACCTCGCCGAGACCCTCTCCAATCTCGCGGACGTGCTTCGCAAGCGCGCTCAGATGAAGCTGAAGATCAAGGCAATGAGCTCCGAATCCAAGGCCTCGGCCTATATCGTCGGTTCGCTGCCGTTCGTGGTGTTCGGCCTCGTCTACATGGTCAACGCCCATTACATGTCCGGCTTCTTCAGCGACCAGCGGCTGATCGTCGCCGGCCTGGGCGGCCTGTGCTGGATGAGCATCGGCGTCTTCATCATGGCCAAGATGGTCAGCTTCGAAATCTGACAGGGGACTGAAGAACATGACTCCGGTGCCCGCAGCTGGCCCTACCCTCCTCGGCTTCGACGTGATTTTCATCGCGACGTGCCTCAGCGCCGTCGCGACCTTCGCGGTGCTCCTCGCGATCTATGCGGCGACGACCGTCAAGGATCCGATGGCGCGGCGCGTCAAGGCGCTCAACGAGCGGCGCGAGCAGCTCAAGGCGGGCATCGTCGCCTCGACCAACAAGCGCAAGAAGCTGACCAATCGCAACGAGGCCGCCGACCGCGTCCGCTCGATCCTGTCGAGCTTCAAGATGCTCCAGGACGACCAGCTGAAGAAGACCCAGCTGCGCCTCATGCAGGCCGGCATCCGGACCAAGGACCTCGCCTTCTTCATCATCTTCGCCCGCTTCGTCCTGCCGGTCGTGCTCGGCATCGGCGCTGTGCTGCTGATCTATGTCTTCAACTATTTCCCGGCCTGGGGCTGGTTCAAGCGCTATGCGCTGGTCGCGGGTACGATCCTGCTGAGCTACAAGGCGCCCGACCTGTGGCTGAAGAACAAGGTCACCAAGCGCAGCAACCTGGTCCGCAAGGGCCTGCCCGATGCGCTCGACCTGCTGGTCATCTGCGCCGAGGCGGGCCTCACCGTCGACGCCGCCTTCGGCCGTGTCGCGAAGGAGCTCGGCAAGGCCTATCCGGAGCTCGGCGACGAGTTCGGGCTGACGGCGATCGAGCTGGGTTTCCTCGCCGAACGCCGGCAAGCGTTCGAGAACCTCGCCAATCGCGTTGACCTGGATGCGGTGCGGGGCGTCGTGACGACCATGATCCAGACCGAAAAGTACGGCACTCCGCTCGCCTCGGCGTTGCGCGTGCTGTCGGCCGAGTTCCGCAACGAGCGCATGATGCGCGCCGAGGAAAAGGCCGCCCGGCTGCCCGCGATCATGACCGTGCCGTTGATCCTGTTCATTCTGCCGGTGCTGTTCATCGTCATCCTGGGACCGGCGGCCTGTTCAATCCACGACAGCTTCCTTAGCACCTAGGGGCTTGCGCCCGGGGCGGAACGATAGACCGCCCCGGTGCGTAATTCGCGCGAATTCCGACACCGTTGGAGACGCGCAATGACCATCCCGTCCGATCCCAACCAGTGGATCATCGTTGGCCTGATCTTCCTCGTCGGCCTGCTGATCGGCGCCTTCCTGACCACCGGCGGACGGCGCAAGTGGAAGAGCCGCTACGATGCGGAGGTCGACCGCAGACGCGATCTCGAGAAGACCCACGCCGAGCGTGAAGCGCGGTGGGCGGACCAGGAAAAGGAATGGCGTGAGCGCGATTCCCTGCGCGATGCCGCCGTCAGGAACCGCCGCGACCCGGCCGACGACCGGCCACTGTAAAGGGCTAGGCCTCGATCTTCGAGAAATCCGCGACTGCGTTCACGGCATCGCGGAAACGCAACAGCAGGTTGAGGCGCCGCTCGCGCTTCTCCGGCACGGGGTCGTTGACCGTCACCTTGTCGAAGAAGGCATCGATCGGTCCGCGCAGCGTCGCCAGCGCGGCCATTGCGCCGGTGAAGTCCTCGGCCTGGACGGCGGCCAACGCCTTGGGCTCGGCGCCGTCTAGCGCGGCGATCAGGGCGTGTTCCTCCGGAAGCTCAGCGCCGGCCGCGCCCGACGCCATCTCGGCGATCGCTTCGGCCATGCCCGGCTCCTCCACCAGCACCAGCGGATCCTCTTCGCCGGTCTGCGGGATGCCCTGCTCCTCACGGGAGGACAGAACCTCCGGGCCAGTGAAGTTTTCCTTCTTGAGGATGTTGGCCGCGCGCTTGTAGGCGGTCAGCAGGTCCCTGCCCTCGCCAGTCTCGACGAAGTCCTGAAGCGCCGTCACGCGCGCAAGCAGCCGAACGAGGTCGTCTTCACCACCAAGCGAAAACACCGCATCGATCAAATCGTGCCGAACCCCGGCCTCGCGCTGCTGGACTTTCAGGCGGTCGGCGAAGAATATTTGGAGCGTGTCCAAACGGCCCGGCTCATCCTTCAGAATTGCGCCAATGGCAGGAACCATCTTCTGCAATTCCGGAAACCGTTCGATTTCAACGAAGCTCAGCATCCGCAGAGCTAATCGAGGATCGTTTTCGAGCCGCTCTACAGCCTCGAGACGAGCCTTATAAGCGGGGTTCTCAGATGCTAACAGCTCAGTCTCAGCTAGAATACGAGGTCCAAGCACCTCCAAGTTATGCGCGGCCTGCGCGCGCCATGAACTCGACAAAGACAGCCGCAACCCGTTGTGAATGACCAGACTGATTGCACCCAACGCTGATCGGCGGAGCGCGTAAGGGTCCTTCGATCCGGTAGGAATTTCGTCGGACATGAAGAACCACAAAAGGCTATCAAGTTTGTCTGCCAGGGACACAGCCACGCTGATCGGTTCCGTTGGGATTTCGTCATTCTGTCCCGCCGGCCTGTAATGTTGGCGGACCGCTTCCACGACCGCCTTTGGTTCGCCCTGCGCTTCGGCGAGGTAGCCGCCGATCACTCCTTGCAACTCCGGAAACTCGCCGACCATGCCAGTGACTAAATCGGCCTTCGCTAGACGAGCGGCCTGCTCAGCCTGATCTGGGTCGCCCCGCACGACGCCGCTCTCTACAAGCCAACGGGCCAGCTTGGCGACGCGCTGGACCTTGTCAGAGACAAATCCCAGCTTTTCGTGGAAAAGCACATCCTCGAGCTTTTTCGCCTGCTGCTCCAGCGGAACCTTGAGGTCCTGTTCCCAGAAGAACCGCGCGTCGGACAGTCGCGCCGCGAGCACTCGACGGTTGCCTTCGACGATCGCCGCGCCGCCGTCGCTGGCGTCGATGTTGGCGGTGCAGATGAAGGCCGGGGCGAGCAGCCCCTCGTCGTTGGTGCACGCGAAGTATTTCTGGTTCGTCCGCATCGTGAGCACGATCACCTCGCGCGGGAC
>NZ_JAFAVR010000200.1 GCF_019242355.1 Sphingomonas sp.
TTCGCCTTCGCCAACGACAAGGGCATCTACCTGCACGATTCGCCGGAGAAGGACCTGTTCGACAAGGACCAGCGCGACCTTTCCAACGGCTGTGTCCGCCTTCAGGACGCGGCACGCCTCGGCCGCTGGCTGCTTGGCCGCGATCCCGAGGTCGCATCCGACGCGCCGGAACAGCAGGTCGCGCTTCCCAAGCCGGTGCCGGTCTTCGTCACCTATCTGACGGCGCACGCCGACGGTGGTCAGCTGACGCTCGCCGACGACATCTACGGCCGCGACGCCGGACAGCAGGGCGGCATGCAGGGCGGCATGCAGGTGGCGGCACTCCACTAGCGCGCGTCCCCCCTTCGCGCGCAAAAGCGGCGGGAGCACCTTACTGGGCGCTCCCGCCGCATTGCGTTTGGGCGTGGAGGTCCGGCCGCCGCGCCCGGCCGGCCCTACTCCCTGCTAGATCTTGACCTCGTCCATCGTCGTCAGCTCGGGCTGCGGGACGCCGGACGCCTTGTAGTTGGCCATCAGCTCGGCCTTGCGAGTCGCAAGCTGGGCGCCAAGTGCGTCGAGGTCGATATCGGCCTTGCGCGCCTGGGCGAACAGGCCCTTGCCGCGCTCTTCTTCTTCCTGGACGTGGTGCTCGATTTCCTCGGACAGCACCTTCACCTTGGCGTCGAAGAAATCGTCGGTCTGGCCATTCCCGGCTTCGATCTCGGCGATCAGCAGCTTGGCCGCGTCATGCTCGACGAAGCTCTCCTTGAGCAGGTCCTCCTCGACCTTGCCTTCGCAGGCAGGATAGAAGATCTCCTCCTCCAGTGCGGTGTGGACCGTCAGCTCCAGGCAGATCTGCCGCGCCAGCTTCTCCTTGCGGCCGTCGCCCTTGGCGCTTTCGAATTCCTCGAACAGTTCCTCGACCTTGCGGTGGTCCGCCTTGAGCAGTGCAATCGCGTCCTGGGTATCGGCCATTGATGGGTCCTCCTGATTTAGGACAGGAAACCAACGCAATGGCTCGGATGTTCCTGCCGCGAGAGGCTGAATTTACGCGCTCGGCACCGTCGCCGCGAATAGCCACGCGGCGTCGTTGAAGTTCGACTTTGCGGAACGACCGGAACCGTCGATCGACAACCAGCGGTTCCGGCCGCGGCCCCCTTATTTCGTCGTCTTCATCCCGACGTAGGCGACGCGATGGACCGTCAGCTTCCGGCCCTTGTCGTTGTGGGTCGTCATCGAATGACCGACAGCGACCGGCCTCGTCGTCCAGCACTCCTCGCCTTCCTTGTCGACGGCGCTGGTGAAGCAGGCCTTTCCGTCCTTCATCACGGCGCTTCCGTGATCGACCTCTTTCCCGCCCATGTGGGTCACGTAATTGCCGCTCTCGTCGATCGACTCGCGATAGGCCTTGCCCTTCTCGGTGAAGGTCCAGGTCGTGTGATTGATGTCAAACGCGGCCGGCTTTGCAGCGGCCTTGGCACCGACAGGCGTTGCGGCTGGAACGAGCGCAAGCGCGGCGATCAGACAGATGGTCAGACGCATCGGTTTTCTCCCCTTTTCGAGGAGTCGCCGATTAGCACCAATCAGCCGTGGCCGCGAATGAACTGTTAAACCAGCTCCACCGCGACCGCGGTCGCTTCCCCGCCGCCGATGCACAGGCTCGCAACGCCGCGCTTGCCGCCGGTCTGCTTGAGCGCGTTGATCAACGTCACCAGGATTCGCGTCCCGCTGGCGCCGATCGGGTGACCGAGCGCGGTTGCGCCGCCGTGGACGTTGATCTTGGAATGATCGATGCCAAGGTCCTTCATCGCGAACATGGCGACGCAGGCGAAGGCCTCGTTGACTTCCCACAGGTCGACGTCGCTCGCCGACCAGCCGGCCTTTTCGAGCACCTTGTGGATGGCACCGATCGGAGCGACCGTGAACTGAGCCGGCTCCTGCGCGTGAGCGGCGGTGGCGACGATGCGCGCGACCGGCTTGAGGCCCTTGTCGCGGGCGTTGGATTCGCTGGTCAGGACGATGGCTGCCGCGCCGTCCGAAATCGACGACGAGGTCGCGGCGGTGATCGTGCCTTCCTTGGCGAAGGCGGGCTTCAACTGCGGGATCTTGTCGGGGCGGCCGCGGCCCGGCGCTTCGTCCGTGTCGACCTGAGTCTCGCCGGCGCGGCTCTTGACCGTCACCGGCACGATCTCGTCCTTGAAGCCGCCCTTGTCGATCGCGTCCTTGGCGCGGCGCAGGCTCTCGATGGCGTAATCGTCCATCTGCTGGCGGGTCAGCTGATATTCGTCGGCGGTGCACTGGGCGAAACTGCCCATCGCGCGGCCTTCCTCATAGGCATCCTCGAGCCCGTCGAGGAACATGTGGTCGTAGGCGGTGTCGTGGCCGATGCGAGCGCCCGAGCGATGCTTCTTCAGCAAATAGGGCGCGTTGGTCATCGACTCCATGCCACCCGCGACGATCACGTCGGCGTTGCCGGTGCGGATCGCCTCGTCGCCCATGATCACCGTCTGCATGCCCGAGCCGCAGACCTTGTTGACGGTGGTCGCCTGCACCGTCTAGAGAAGCCCCGCCTTGATCGCCGCCTGCCGCGCCGGCGCCTGGCCGAGACCCGCCGGAAGCACGCAGCCCATGTAGATGCGGTCGATGTCCTCGCCGGAAACGCCCGCACGCTCGACCGCCGCCTTCACCGCCGTCGCGCCGAGGTCGGTCGCGCTGACATCGGCAAGCGCCCCCTGCATCGCGCCCATCGGGGTGCGGGCGATCGACAGGATGACGGTGGGATCGGATGCGGTGGTGGCCATTTTCGAGCTCCTTACATCCTCCCCGGAAGGGGAGGTGGCAGCCGAAGGACTGACGGAGGGGGACCCCTCCACCACTTCGCTGCGCTACGTGGTCCCCCTCCCCGTTCCGGGGAGGATGTGTTGCAGCGCACATAGGCAGTCCGCTCGCCTTGTTCAAACGGCGATGCTAGGCGGTCCGGCATGGCAGACGCACACCTCGATTTCGAACTCGGCGAAATGGCCGACACGATCCGCGACACCACCGAGCGCTTCGCGCGCGAGAAGATCGCGCCGATCGCGGCCGAGATCGACGAAAAGGACGAATTTCCGCGTGCACTGTGGCCGCAGATGGGCGAGCTTGGGCTGCACGGGATCACGGTGGCGGAGGAGGACGGCGGGCTTGGCCTCGGCTATCTCGAGCATGTCGTCGCGCAGGAGGAAGTCGCGCGGGCCTCGGCATCCGTCGGTCTCAGCTACGGCGCTCACTCCAACCTCTGCGTCAACCAGATCCGCCGCTGGGCGAACCCCGAGCAGAAGCAGCGCTTCCTCCCCAGGCTGATCAGCGGCGAGCATGTCGGCGCGCTGGCGATGAGCGAGGCCGGCGCCGGCAGCGACGTCGTCGGAATGAAGCTCAAGGCCGAGAAATCGGGCAACGGCTACCGCCTCAATGGCACCAAATTCTGGATCACCAACGGCTCTGAAGCCGACACGCTCGTCGTCTACGCCAAGACCGGCGAAGGCAGCCGCGGGATCACGACGTTCCTCATCGAAAAAGGCATGGACGGCTTCTCGATCGGCCAGAAGATCGACAAGCTTGGAATGCGCGGCTCACCGACCTGCGAGCTGGTGTTCGACGACTGCTTCGTCCCGCCGGAAAACGTGCTCGGCGAGGAGAACGAAGGCGTCAAAGTCCTGATGAGCGGCCTCGACTATGAACGCACCGTGCTGGCGGGAATCCAGATCGGAATCATGCAGGCCTGCCTCGACACGGTCCTGCCCTACGTCCGCGAACGCAAGCAGTTCGGCAAACCGATCGGCAGCTTCCAGCTGATGCAGGCCAAGGTCGCCGACATGTATGTCGCGCTCAACAGCGCCCGCGCCTACGTCTACCAGGTCGCGCGCTCGTGCGACGCCGGCAAGACGACGCGCTTCGACGCCGCCGGTGCGATCCTACTGGCCAGCGAAAACGCCGTGAAGGTCGCCAATGAGGCGGTGCAGGCGCTGGGCGGCGCTGGGTATACGAAGGACTGGCCGGTTGAGCGCTACTACCGCGACGCCAAGCTGCTCGACATCGGCGCGGGGACGAATGAGATCAGGCGGATGCTGATCGGGCGGGAGTTGGTGGGGGCCTGAGCGAGGCGCGAGCTAATGTCTGCTTTGCGTGGAAAGCTGACACTGACCACCGGCAGGCTGCGACGTGTACTTCTTACAAGCCCGCTCTTCTTTGCGTCCGCTGGTTCCGCCATCGGCGCGCTGTTCGGGTGACCAAGCGTAGAACGCCGACGCCAATCAGGAGGAGCGGAATTGGGGCGGCGAGTAGGAACAGCAGCGCGAAACCCGGAGCATCGTCATCAGAGAAGAAACCCTGCCACAGCAGAGGGAGCAGCGCAGCGAACAACATCGCGAACCCCGCGCGGATGAACCATCGTCGCGCTAGCAGTAGAACGGGAGCTACGATGTATAAGACCAGCGACGCCAGCATCACCGTGACTGCTTGGGCAGCAAGGCTCATTTAGCCACTCTAGCCGCGCGTCCAACGACTGCAATAGCCCGAAGCGAACACTCGACGGTTCCGTCATTGGTTCTCCCGCACATACTCGTCCGGGTCCTTGTCGACCGGATTCACGCCGGTGAGGTGATTGGACTGGAACTCGGCGAAGCGGATGCCGAGCGACTGGCGTAGCTCCAGCGTTCCGTGCTGGCGGAAGTCGGCGAGGCCCTGGCGCTCCTCCTCGGCCATGTGATCGCTGTTGGCCTTGTTGGCTTCGGCCACCGCGGCGCGCCAGTCCTTGGTGCCAACCTTGCATTTCTCGACCGCCGATCCGGCGTCCCGGATTTCGTTGTGATCCTTGATCGCGTCCTTGGTCTCGTCCTTGGCGCTGTCGCTGTCGCCCGCGCCTTTCCCGATCTTCAACAGCTCGGGATAGAAAAAGCGCTCTTCCGCTTCCGCGTGCGCATCGAGGAGCGCGCGCAGGCGGCCCCACACCGCCGTCAGCGCGGCCGTCTCCTTATCCGGAATGTCGTCGATCAGCGCGAACAGCCGCCGCTGCTCCTGATGGTCGTCCTCGATCAATCGCGTGATGTCCATGAGCGCCTCCGTGCGTCGCGACTTGCCAGATCAGTGCCTG
>NZ_JAFAVR010000007.1 GCF_019242355.1 Sphingomonas sp.
CGGACCCGGCTTTCCAGGGTAAGCCGGGCGACGCTAGCGATCGAGGGCAGCGCCTCCCCGCGGAAGCCGAAGCTGGTGACCTGGTCGATAGCCTCGCCCGGAAGCTTGGAGGTTGCATGCCGCTCCAGCGCCAGCCGCATCTCGTCGGGGCTCATCCCGCAGCCGTCGTCGATGACTTCGATTCGCTCTGTCCCACCGCCCGACAACCATATCGCAACCTCGCTGGCACCTGCATCGAGGGCGTTTTCCACAAGTTCCTTCAGGGCGCTCGCCGGCCTCTCGACGACTTCGCCCGCGGCAATGCGATTGACCAGCTCGGGCGGCAGCCTTCTTATTGACATGACCAGGGTCTTATCCCAATCCGAGCGGGCCGGCGAAGCGCTGATTTCTCGCGGAAATTCAGACCGCATTCAATGGAATGGGATCAATCCGAATTTAAGGCCGGCGATGTTCCGGGCGAGAGCGAGAGACGGGGTCAAATGTTCTGGAATCGTTGGTTTAAGTGGATGTCGCACGACATGGCAATCGACCTCGGCACCGCCAACACGCTCGTTTACGTGCGCGGCAAGGGCATCGTCCTTAACGAACCGTCAGTCGTCGCGATCGAGACGATCAACGGCGTGAAAAAGGTCAAGGCGGTCGGCGAAGACGCCAAGCTGATGATGGGCAAGACTCCCGATCAGATCGAGGCGATCCGGCCGCTTCGCGACGGAGTCATCGCCGACATCGATGTGGCAGAGCAGATGATCAAGCACTTCATCCACAAGGTGCACGGCGGCAAGATGCGCGCATGGCGCTTCCCCGAAATCGTGATCTGCGTGCCGTCGGGATCGACCAGCGTCGAGCGCCGTGCGATCCGCGATGCTGCGTCCAATGCCGGCGCCAGCGCGGTTTACTTGATCGAGGAGCCAATGGCGGCCGCGATCGGCGCCGACATGCCGGTCACTGCGCCGATCGGGTCGATGGTCGTCGACATCGGCGGGGGCACGACCGAAGTCGCGGTGCTATCGCTCCGCGGTCTCGCCTATACGACCTCGGTGCGCGTCGGCGGCGATAAGATGGACGAGGCGATCAGCTCCTACGTCCGCCGCAACCACAATCTCCTGATCGGCGAAGCCACGGCCGAGCGGATCAAGAAGGAGGTCGGGATCGCCAAGCCGCCCGTGGACGGCATCGGCAAGACGGTCCACATCAAGGGCCGCGACCTCGTCAACGGCGTGCCCAAGGAGATTTCGATCAACCAGGGCCAGATCGCCGAGGCTCTGTCGGAGCCGGTCGGAACGATCGTCGAGGGCGTTCGCATCGCGCTCGAGAACACGGCGCCGGAACTTGCCGCCGACATCTGCGACCAGGGCATCGTCCTGACCGGCGGCGGAGCGCTCCTCCAGGGTCTCGACGAAGTCCTTCGGGACGAGACGGGCCTGCCAGTCACGGTCGCCGAGGATCCGCTCACCTGCGTGGCGCTCGGCACTGGCCGCGCGCTCGAGGAAGAGCAGTTCCGCGGCGTCCTGCAAACCGCCTAGCGGGGACGTAAGCGGTGGCGACCGCTCGCCCCGGCTGGTCGCGGCGCGCGCAATATGGGCTGTTTTTCAGCTTCCTGGCACTGATCGCGGGCCTTCTCTTCGGTCTGATCCTGCTTGCGCTGTCACTGCTTGCGCCCGCGAAGTTCCAGCAGATCCGCGGCGCCGCGCTCGACCTGACGGCGCCCGCCGCCTCCAGCCTGCGCGGGGTAACGACGACCGTCGAGGGCCTCGGGAGCGGCGCCAGCGACTATTGGGACGCGACGAGCCAGAACGGCGAACTGAAGCGCGAGCGCACCGCGATGCTTCGCCGCATGGTCGAGGCGAAGGCAATCTTCCAGGAGAACCAGCAGCTCAAGGCGCTTCTCCACCTGCGCGAGCACGAGCCCGCGACCGTCGCCATCGGCCGCGTCGTCGGCTCCTCCTTCAATAGCCCGCGCCGGTTCGCGATCCTGTCCGCGGGGACAAGGGACGGCGTTCAGGTCGGAATGCCCGTCCGTTCCGCCGATGGTTTGGTCGGTCGGATTATCGACGCCGGCGCTTTGGGCTCGCGGGTTCTGCTGGTGTCGGACCGCGCCAACATCGTCCCGGCACGGCTGCTGAGGGGCGGAATGCCGGTGATCTCGCAGGGCCGCGGCGACGGTACCATCGACGTCCGTCCACTCGAAGTCGGCCGCAATCCGTTCAGGCGTGGCGACATCATCATCACGTCCGGGACGGGCGGGCTCTACCCGCCCCTGGTCCCGATCGCCCGGGTCGTGAAGCTCGATGACGACGGGGCCGTTGCGGTGCCGCTGGCCGACCCCGCCAACATCAGCTTCGCAACCGTCGAACCGCCATACGAGCCGGCGGCGATCGATTCGCAGGCGAGCCCGGACCAGGACGTGCCCTGATGGTTCGCTCCGCTCTCGCGACCAAGCGGAGGATCGGTCAGGGCCCCAAGCCGTTCGCGGGCTACATCCCGGCCGCTACGGTGGTCTTCGCGTCTTTCCTCACCGCGCTGCCGGTGATCTCGACCAGCGGCTGGTACCCCGACTTCGGCTTCCTCGCACTAATCAGCTGGCGCCTGCTTCGGTCCGACCCCTGGCCCGCCTGGTGGGCTGCGCCGCTCGGTCTCGTCAACGACCTGTTCACTGGGTTTCCGGTAGGCTTCTCAGTGACTTTGTGGAGCGCGACGATGCTCGCGCTCGATCTCGTCGACCGCCGCACCATGTGGCGGGACTATTGGATCGAATGGGGTTTGGCGGCAGTGCTGCTGGCAGCGAATGAATGGCTTCAATGGCGCGTGGCCGCCCTTTCGGGAGCGCGTGTCCCGTTCCTGGCGGTGGTCCCTGCACTCGTCATCGGGCTGTGCATCTTTCCCATCAGTGCCTGGGTCGTATCGCGCATCGACCGCTGGAGGCTCGGCCGATGAACGGCGCCAAGCGGATCACGCCCGTCCACCAGTCGCTGACCTTCTCACGGCGGATGCTGCTG
>NZ_JAFAVR010000026.1 GCF_019242355.1 Sphingomonas sp.
TTGCCGGCAAGTCCTCGGCCGAAAAGCGGACGGAGATCGGCGATTGGCTGGCCAAGGTCCCAGCCGACGCCGCCGTCCTTTCCGCGCTCGATTCGATTGCGTGGGCATTCAACGTCCGCGGCGCCGACGTCAGCCATACGCCGGTAGCGCTGGCCTATGCCCTGGTCCACGCGGACGGCACTGCCGATCTCTTCGTCGCTTCGGAGAAGATCGGGCCCGAGGTCCGGCAGCATCTTGGTAACGGCGTCAGGCTTCACGAGCGCTCGGAATTCGAAAGCGCGCTCGGCCAACTCAAAGGTCACACCGTGGCCGTCGATCCTGAGCGCGCCGTAGCCGCAATCTTCGATGCGCTGGAGCGCGCGAACGCGACCATTGTGACTTTGCGCGATCCGACCATCCTTCCCAAGGCGATCAAGAACCCGGCCGAGATCGCCGGTCAGAAAGCGGCTCAGGAGCGCGACGGCGCGGCCATCGCCCGCTTCCTGCGCTGGGTCGAGGTCGAAGCGCCCGGTGGCGAGGTCGACGAGCTCACTGCATCGGACAAGCTCGAGTCCTTGCGCCGCGAGAATCCCGAGATCCGCGACCTCTCCTTCGACACCATCTCCGGAGCCGGTCCGAACGGCGCCATCGTCCACTACAAGTCCAGCGAGGCGACCAACCGCAAGCTTGAAAGCGGCAACCTCTATCTGGTCGACAGCGGCGGCCAATATGTGGATGGCACCACGGACATCACCCGCACGGTCGTCGTCGGCGAGCCGACGGACGAGATGCGCGACCGCTTCACTCGCGTGCTCAAGGGCCATATTGCGCTTGCGACCGCCGTCTTCCCTAGGGGCACGCGCGGCACTCAGCTCGACAGCTTCGCCCGCCGGCCGCTGTGGGAAGCGGGCCTGGACTATGCCCATGGCACAGGCCACGGCGTCGGCAGCTTTCTGTCCGTCCACGAGGGGCCGCAGCGCATTTCGCCGGTCGGGAGCTCGCAGGCGGGCGGCGACGAGCCGCTCGCGGCCGGGATGATCCTCTCCAACGAGCCCGGCTACTACAAGACCGGCGAGTACGGCATCCGCATCGAGAACCTCGTGCTCGTCGTCGAGCGGCAGATCGAGGGTGCGGAAAAGCCGATGCTCGGCTTCGAGACTTTGACCTTCGCTCCGATCGACCGCCGTCTGGTCGAGGCCGGGATGCTGAGCGCGGACGAGCTCGGCTGGCTCAACTGCTATCACGCCCATGTCCTCGCTCGGATCGGCCCCCGGCTCTCCGGCGACGACCTCGCGTGGCTCCGCGCCGCCTGCGCTCCCATGGCGGAGGGATAACCTTCCGTCCCGGAACGGGATGTAATGGTTCTGTTAATTGCGGGGATAACACTTTGGCGCTAATGGCGATTCACTGGAGAACGACTCGTGATCACCGCGCTTCAGCTTGTCCTTGCCATCGTCCTGCTCGGCGGGATGATCTGGATCGGCGATCTTCTTGCCGGCAGCGTCGATGCCGCCCTCGGTGAAAAGAAGATGCGCGACCGCGACGCCTAGGGCCCCGAAGTCGAGTTCAGCTTGGGTTTGGCGTCGCCGCGTAGCCAGTGATTTCGATGATGACAGTCACGCCCCGGCGTGACTGTGCGTCGAAATGGTGCTGCCGGTGAGGATTGAACTCACGACCTCAGCCTTACCAAGGATGCGCTCTACCACTGAGCTACGGCAGCACTTTTCGAGGGTCGCGGGCCTATGCGTGGCACGGCCTTGATGTGTCAACCCAACTTGCGGTGACGCCGCTCCCTCGGCATGGCCGTCCCATGACCGCGAAGGACAAGGAACGGGACGAACGCCTGGCGGCCGCTCTCCGTGAGAATTTGAAGCGCCGCAAGACCCAGGCTCGCGAACTCCAGGCCGACAAGCCGGGCAAGGACGGCTGATGCGCTTTTTCTCCGATAACGCAGCCCCGGCTCACCCCAGGGTGCTCGAAGCCATCGCCGCCTCCAACTGCATGGACACGGCCTATGACGGCGACTCCTGGAGCCGCCGTCTCGACGCGGCCTTCTCCGACCTGTTCGAGACGCAGGTCGCGGCGCTCTGGGTGACCAGCGGCACTGCCGCGAACTGCCTGGCTCTTGCGGTCCTCTGCCCGCCGTTCGGCGCCATCGTCTGCCACCGCGACGCCCATATCGAGAATGATGAGGCCGGCGCCCCCGCCTTCTTTACCAATGGCGCCAAGCTCATGCTGGTCGACGGTGAAGGCGCGAAGGTCAGCCCCGAGGCTGTCGCCGACGCCTGCGACCGCGTCCGCAAGGACGTCCACCAGGTTCAACCAGCCGCGCTCTCGATCACCAACGCCACCGAATACGGCCTTGCCTATCGCTCCGAGGAAGTCGGCGCGCTCGGCGAGCTGGCCAGAAGCCGCGGCCTCGCCTTCCACATGGATGGCGCCCGCTTTGCCAACGCTCTGGTCAGCACCGGCGAGAGCCCGGCCGACGTGACCTGGCGCGCCGGCATCGACGCGCTGTCGTTCGGCTTCGTCAAGAACGGCGGCCTCAACGCCGAGGCGCTGATCCTCTTCCGGCCGGAGCTTGCCGAGGAAGTCGCCATCCGCCGCAAGCGGGCAGGGCACCTGCTGTCCAAGGGGCGGATGTGCGCCGCGCAGATCCTGGCGATGCTCGAGGATGGGCTCTGGCTCGACAATGCCCGCGGCGCGAATGCGGCGGCGCAAACCCTCGCCAGCGCAGCACCTGGCCGGCTCGTTTATCCGGTTGAAGCCAATGAGGTCTTCCTTCGGGTCAGCTCCGAGGAGGCGGCGACCCTGCGCTCTGCCGGCTTCGACTTCTACGACTGGGCGCCCGGCGAAATCCGGTTGGTGACCAGCTGGGACCAGGGCGGCGAAGCGGTCGAGCGGCTTGCCGCCGCGATCGCCCGTCTGTGAGCGGAGCGCCAAGGTCCGAGCTTCGGACGGTCGCCATCCCTTTCGTCATCTTCACCGCAATCTGGGGCTCGACCTGGATCGTCATCCGCGGCCAGCTCGGGATCGTTCCGGCGGAATGGTCGGTGACCTATCGTTTCGCGATCGCGACTGCCGGGATGACCGCGCTCGCGCTGATCAAGGGGCACAGCCTGCGCCTCGACCGCCGCGGCCTCGTCATCGCTGCCGTTCTCGGCGCCTGCCAGTTCTGCGTGAACTTCGAGGCCGTCTACCTCGCCGAACGGCAGATCACATCCGGGGTGGTCGCAACGGTGTTCGCGCTGCTGCTGATCCCGTCGACCCTTCTCGGCTGGGTGTGGCTCGGCCATCGCCCAACGCGTCGTTTCCTGTGGAGCTCGCTTGTCGCCGTCGCCGGCATCGTCCTCTTGTTCCTCCACGAAATCCGCGAGCATTCCGGCTCTGCCGGCGCGGTGGTGACGGGCATCGGCCTCACCCTGTGCGGCATGATCGGCGCGTCGATCGCCAACGTCTACCAGGCGCGGCCGGACGTGCGACGCTACCCCTTGTTCGGCATGCTCGCCTGGTCGATGGCTGCGGGAACGCTGCTGAACGGCGCCATTGCGCTTGCGCTCACCGGGCCGCCCCGATTCGACCCGCATCCGAGCTACTGGGCCGGCGTGCTTTATCTGGCTCTGGTGGCCTCGGTTCTGACGTTCAGCCTCTATTATCCGGTGGTTCGCAAGATCGGTCCGGCCAAGGCGGCCTACTCCAGCGCGATTGTCCCGATCATCGCCATGGGCTTCTCGACCTGGCTCGAGGATTACCGCTGGACGTCGATGACCATCGCCGGCGCCCTGCTCGCGCTCGGCGGAATGGCTGGAGCGCTCAGCCGCCCGCGCTCGGTTGTCGCGGCCAGCGACGCCGCCTAAGTCCGTCCGCATGGCCGATGTCCGAAGCACCCCGCCGCTGTCCGACGCGCAGGTCGCGCCCGAAGCGCCGCCGTCCCCGACCCATGTCGCGATTCGCCGCGAAGATTATCGTCCGCCGGACTGGCTGGTGCCCGAAATCCAGCTCGAGTTTGACCTCGATGCCGATCGAACGCGGGTCCGCGCGACCCTGACGGTCGAGCGCAACGGCGATCATGCCCGGCCGCTGCGGCTGGACGGTGACGACCTCAAGCTCGTCTCGGTCAAGCTTGACGGCGCTGAGGCCGAGCATCGCATCGACGGCGAGCAACTCGTTATCGACATCACTGGAAATCGTGCGACGGTCGAGACGGACGTCGAGATCAATCCCGCCGCCAACACCCGATTGATGGGCCTGTACGCGTCGAACGGGATGCTGTGCACCCAGTGCGAGGCCGAGGGCTTCCGCCGAATCACCTTCTTCCCCGACCGGCCGGACGTGCTGTCGAAATACAGCGTCCGCATGGAAGGCGACGCCGGCCAGTTCCCGGTCCTCCTTTCCAACGGCAACCGCGTCGGTGCGGGCGAGGGGGCCGACGGCCGCCACTGGGCCGAGTGGCAGGACCCGTTCCCGAAGCCCTGCTACCTGTTTGCCCTCGTCGCCGGCGACCTCCAGGCGAACCGCGACAGCTTCACGACCGTGAGCGGCCGAAAGGTCGATCTCTTCATCTGGGTGCGCGAGGCCGACCTCCCCAAGACCGCTCACGCCATGGCCAGCCTCAAGGCTGCGATGAAATGGGACGAGGAGGTCTATGGCCGTGAATACGACCTCGACCAGTTCAACATCGTCGCCGTGTCGGACTTCAACATGGGCGCAATGGAGAACAAGAGCCTCAACATCTTCAACTCGGCCTATGTGCTTGCCGACCAGGAAACCGCGACCGACGCCGACTTCGACAATATCGCACGGGTCGTCGCGCACGAATATTTCCACAACTGGTCCGGTGACCGGGTCACGTGCCGCGACTGGTTCCAGCTGAGCCTGAAGGAAGGCTTCACCGTCTTCCGCGACCAGGGCTTCTCGGCCGACATGGGAAGCGCCGCGGTCAAGCGGATCGAGGATGTGCGTGTGCTTCGCGCCGCGCAGTTCCCGGAGGACGCGGGCCCGCTCGCTCACGCTGTCCGTCCCGACAGCTATATCGAGATTTCGAACTTCTACACGGCGACCGTCTATAACAAGGGCGCCGAGTTGATCCGCATGTTCCATACGGTGCTTGGGGCCGACAAGTTCCGCCAGGGCACCGACCTTTATTTCGCGCGCCACGATGGCGAAGCGGCGACCTGCGACGATTTCGTCAAGGCGCTGGAGGATGCGAGCGGGGTCGACCTGACGCCCTTCAAGATCTGGTACAGCCAGGCGGGGACGCCCAAGCTTCGCGTGCGCCTGGAACATGACGCGGGGGCGCGGCGGGCGACTCTTCACCTCGAGCAGACCGAAGACCCGACTCCCGGGCAGCCGACCAAGCAGGCGATGCCGCTGCCCCTCAAAACGGCGCTGATCGGCGAGCAGAGCGGGGCCGAGCTGGGCCCCGAGCGGCTGATCGTCCTCGAAAAGCCGAGCGCGTCGGTGACGTTCGAGGATGTGTCAGAGCCACCGCTGCTCTCGATCAACCGCAATTTCTCGGCGCCCGTCATCGTCGACGCCGCGCGCCGTCCGGGCGAACTCGAGCGGCTGGCGCAGAGCGATACCGACCCGTTCGCCCGTTACGAGGCGATCCAGGAGCTGATGATGGCGGCCCTGACGGCAGCCGCCCGCGGCGGCGAGCTGGACGCCGAGCCGGTGATTCGCGCCGTCGCTGCGACTCTTCGCTCCAACGCGCTGGACCCTGCGTTCAAGGCCGAGGCCATCCTGCTGCCGAGCGACACGCTCATCGCCGAGCGAATGGAGGTCGTCGACCCGGAGGCGATCCACGATGCGCGCGACGGGCTGCGTGAGGCCATTGGGTCCGCGTTACTGGAAGACCTGCGTGCTGCTCATGCGATCGGGGGCGTGTCCGGGGACGACCTGTCGCCGCGCGGAAAGGGCGTCCGCCGCCTGCGCAGCGTTACGCTCGGACTGATTGCCGCAGCCGATGAAACGGAAGCCGCGCGGCTGGCAAAGGCGCAATTTGATTGCGCCGATAACATGACCGACCGGCAGGGCGCGCTCGGTGTGCTCGTCTCCCTCGACGCCCCGGAGCGGCAAGAAGCGCTCGACGGCTTCTATGCCCGCTTCAAGGACGACCCGCTGGTGCTCGACAAGTGGTTTGCGCTGCAGGCGGCGGCGCAGCGCCCGGATACGGTCGACGAGGTGATCCGGCTGTCGCAGCACGCCGATTTCACGATCGGCAATCCGAACCGGCTCCGCTCGCTCGCGGGCACGTTCGGCGCGAACCACTGGGCGTTTCATCGCGCCGACGGCCGCGGCTACCGCTTCCTCGCGGACATGATCATCGCGGCCGACAAGCTCAATCCGCAGATCGCGGCGCGGATGGTGCCGCCGCTGGGCCGCTGGCGTCGCTTCGAGCCCGGGCGCGCGGCGTTGATGCGAGCGCAGCTGGAGCGGATCGCGGCGACGCCGGGTCTGTCGAAGGACGTGTTCGAGCAGGCGAGCAAGAGCCTCGCCTGAGCGCCTGCCCTAGAGCGAGGTCGCGCCGATCCACTGCGCGGCTTCGGCCGCGACCTGGTTGGCGGCACGATTGAGCGCCGGCCCCACCGTCGGGGCGGTGCCGTCCGCCGGCTGCTGCGCAATGAACCGGCGGGTGTGCACCTGCGCGCCCTCGCGGGTGGAGATCGCCGCGTCGAACTCAACGACGACCTGACCCGACTGCGCATCATAGCCGAACCGACGAAGCTCACCGCCGACCACGAGGCCCGGATCGAGCGTGGTCGTCCCGGTATCGAGAACAACGCGATTGGTCGTCCGCCGAATGGTCTCGGACAGCAGGTCCTGGAACAGATGATCCGGCGTATCGATCATCTGCAAGTTGGTGACATACTGGACCTCGGTCGGGCTGATTGCGGCCGGCACCCGGACCGTGTGAAGCTCCTTTGGAAGGATCGGAGCGGTGATGGTCACGGCCTGACCCGGACTGGCGGTCCGGCTCATCGCTCCCGGATCGGGCGCGTCGGGCGTCAGCGTCAGAAGCGCGGGGGGTGCCTTCCCGCCGCCGCCGAGCAGGCCGCCGAGCGAGCAGCCGCCCACTGGCGCCGCAAGGGCGATCGCAACCGCCAAACGCGTCAGCGACTTCATTTGCGCCTCTTTCCTGGATTGTAGTCGGGCAGCTTCTCGGGGCCGAGAGCGCCGCCGATGCCCTGCTGGTTCACTCGGTCCGACACCTGCTTCAACGATCCGGCGAGATCTCGCATCTCGTGGACCAGCTGGTTGGCTTCGGGCAGCGTAGACTTGCTGAAGTTCTGGATGCCCGGCCGTGCGTCGCCGATCACGGCATTAAGATTGTCAGCGGCCTGCTGGACCGACCCGATCGCCTTGCGCAGGTCCTCTGCCGCGGGCCTGCCCTGCTCGCTGATCAGGCGGTTGGTATTGTTGGTCAGTGCCTGAACGCTTTGAGCCGCCTGGCCGGCACTGCGGACGGCGACGCGCGCATCGGAGATGGCGTCGGCAAGCTGCGGCGCCCGGTCGGCAAGCACCCTGCTGGTGCGGTCGAAATTCTCGAGGATGTCGGCAATCGAGTTCTGGTTCTTGTCACTCAGAAGCTCGGTCAGCTTCTCGGTTAGCCGCTGGATCCGCTCGAGCAGTTCCGGCGCGCTGTTGAGCAGGGCGCCGAGGCCGCCGGTGCTTGCGGGTATGACCGGGCAACCCTGCGGACCGAGCTGGTCGATGGCATGGTTGCCCTTGACCGCGCCGTTCAGGGAAATCTCGTTGGCGCCCGCGAGGCTGACGCTCTTGATCTGCGCGGTCGTGCCCTCAAGCACCGGAGTCTCGGGATTGACGCTGATCCGCACCCAGACGAATTCGGGACGGTTCGGAAGTAGCGAGACCTTGTCGACCTGGCCGACCGGCACGCCCGAGAAGCTGACGTTCGAGCCCTTGGCGATGCCGCCGACCGCCGGGAAATAGATGTCGAAGCACTTGTTCTCGGTGGTATTGAGCTTCGCCAGCCAGACGATGAACAGCAGTGCGCCGATCGCCAGCGCCATGGTCACGAATCCGACCATCACATAGTTGGACCGGGTTTCCATCAGGCGGTCTGGTGCTCCTCTGCCGTGACCGCCGC
>NZ_JAFAVR010000061.1 GCF_019242355.1 Sphingomonas sp.
CCGACACCCGAGATTTGGCTGACCTGCTGAGCAATCTTGGTATCGGCGATATCGTCGACCTGCGTCATCGGCAGGGTGTCGGATGATACCGCAAACAGAATGATCGGCCGGTCGGCGGGATTTACCTTGCGGTATGTCGGGGGCGTCGGCAGGTTCTTGGGTAATTGTCCGCTTGCCGCGTTGATTGCCGCCTGGATGTCCTGCGCCGCCGCGTCGATGTTGCGGTCCAAATCGAACTGAACGGTGATGGTCGTCGAGCCGAGCGCACTCGAAGAGGTGAGCTGCGAGACGCCGGCGATTTGTGCGAATTGCCGCTCCAGGGGCTGTGCCACTGACGAAGCCATCGTCTCCGGACTAGCGCCCGGAAGGCTCGCGCTGACTTGAATGGTCGGAAAGTCGATTTGTGGAAGCGGCGCGACCGGCAGCAGCGGATAGGCCGCGAGACCCACCAGAAACAGGCCGATCATCAGCAGCGTGGTTGCGATCGGCCGCCGAATGAAAGGTGCGGAGACGCCGCTCGCCATTGCTTCGTCCTATTTCGTGGCTTGCTGTTCCGGCGGCTGACCGCCGTCGTCGCCCTTGTTGATAGCAACGAGCGTGCCGTTGGTGAGACGGTATTGGCCGCCGGTCACGACCGTCTCGCCGGGCTTGATGCCGTCCGTGACCACATAAAATTCCTCAGTCGAATAACCGGTCTTCAGCGGCCGGGATTCGACCTTGTTGTCCGGCTTTACGACGTAGGCATAAAGGTCGTCCTGGCCATGCAGCACCGCGGTCGCCGGGATGGTGGTCGCATCCTTGGTGATGCCGGTCTGGACCCGCACGTTGACGAATTCGCCGGGCCAAAGCTTGTTGTCCTCGTTCGGGAAAATCGCTTTGCCGCGGATCGTACCGGTCGTCGGATCGACGCTGTTGTCGATCAGGGCGAGCGTACCCTGTGCGACCTCGGTTTTGGCATCCTGCTGAAGTGCCCAGACCTTCACCGGGCCGGCCTTCATCGCGTTCTGGATTTGGCCGAGGTAACGCTCGGGCAGGGTGAAAATGCCCGCGATCGGCTGGAGCTGCGCGATGGTAACGAGCCCGTTCTGATCGGAGGCGTGCACGATGTTGCCCTGGTCAACCAGACGAAAGCCTGTGCGGCCCGATAGGGGGGCGGTAATCCGCGTATAGGAGAGCTGCGTCTGCGCATTTTCGATCGCGGCCTCGTCGCCTGCGATCTGCGCCGTCAGCTGGTCGACGAGCGCGACCTGGGTGTCGCGCTGCTGCCCCGTGGCATAGGCGCCAAGCTGGTTGTAGCGGACGAGGTCCCGCTGAGCATTCGCACGTTGCGCGGTGTCTTGCTGCTTCTTCGCGACGGCTTGGTCAAGCGCCGCCTGGAAGGGGCGCGGATCGATTTGGGCGAGGAGATCGCCCTCTTTCACCATCTGTCCTTCGTGGAAGGCAACTTTTTGCAGCTCGCCATCGACGCGGGAGCGGACCACGACGGTATTCGCCGCCTGAATCGATCCTATGGCAGCAAGCCGGACCGGAACGTCCTGGCTCTTGGCTGCTTCCGCCGTCACGGGCACGGCAACCGGGGCTGCCGGTCCACTGGGCGGAGGCGCCGGACGGAAGCGCACCCAATAGACGCCGCCGGCGATAGCCAAAGCGAGGATCAGGAGGAGCCACGGCGAGAAACGTCGCCGCTTGCGCACCGATCGCGATGAGCGCGGCTGCTCGGCGGATGCGCGCCGGGCGACGATATCCTCTGGGAAGTCGCCAGCTCGCTCGCCGGCGGCCATCGCATCGCGCATTACGTCAGCCTTGTTCAACCAGGGGGCAAACGAACGACTGTAGGCCGGGGTTCAGCCCGACAGTTGCGATCGCTTGGACGCACGGCACGCGCGAGTCCGGCCGCCAGCTCGGATCGGCCGGAAGTATACAGAATGCAACGCTGTAGGCGATAATTAATCTTCGGTTAGGAAACGTTACGCTTAACGCCAGGCAAGGAGACGCGTCTCGAGGAAGCCGATCAATCGCGCGACGATCAATCCGAAGATCGACAGAACGACGACGCCGGCGAGCAGCTGATCGGTCTGCATGAGATTGCCGGCCTGCAGCACGAAAGCGCCGATGCCGCGGTCGGCGCCGATCATCTCGGCCGAGACGACGAGGAGCAGGGCGATCGATGCCGAGATGCGAAATCCTGAGAGGATTGACGGCAGCGCGGCCGGGATGACGACTTTGCGAACGATGGCCGAGAACGGCAGGTCGAAGCTTTGCGCCATGCGGATCA
>NZ_JAFAVR010000176.1 GCF_019242355.1 Sphingomonas sp.
TGGCACCCCAGCCGCGGCATGCAGCGCGGCGATGTCGTCCATGACGGCGTCGATGAAGCGATAGGTGCTGTCGAGGCAGACGTTGAGCGTGTTGTCGTTGTAGTTCTGGACACTGCGATATTGGGTGGTGTCGCCGGGTTCAAGCAGGCGAAAGCGCTCGGCCTCCGCCTTCCGGCCAAGCGCGATCAGCCGATGGTAACGCACCTCCATCGAATGGATCGCCGCGCGCGAATGCCCCGGCATGTCGAACGACGGAATGACGGTGATCCCGCGCGCCCTCGCAGCCTTGAGGATGTCGATATAGTCCGCGCGGGTGAGGAAGCCGTTGACGGGCGTGTCCCGGTCCGGCCCCGAGCCGAGCTCGGGCAGCAGGCAGCGTGTTTCGGACGGATCCCAGCAGCGATAGCCGCCCACCTCCGTCAATTCGGGAAAGCGCGCGATCGCGAGCCGCCAGCCTTCGTCGTCGCCGAGGTGCAGGTGGATCGTGTTGAGCTTGTAGCGGCCCATCTGCTCGATGAGCTTGAGGATCTCGGCCTTGCTGTGGAAGTTGCGTGCGAGGTCAATCTCCAAGCCCCGGAAGCCGAAGCGCGGCGCGTCCTCGATCTCGATCGGGCGGAGCAAGCCTTGGCCTCGCGCTGCCTCCTGAGCCAGGGATTCGAGCGCGTATCGAGCGCCGGAGGCATCGGCCGCAGCGACGGTGATCATCCCGTGCGAGGCGGTAAGGCTATAGCTCTCCGGCTTCGCTCGGCCCGTCGGGTTGACGCGAATGCGGAGCTCGGGGCCTGCTGCGCCAACTTGCACCCCTGCGCTCGCGAGATCGGCGAGAGCCGCGGCAATCTCCGATCGGTTCAGGCCCGCGAGGCTCAGGCGGATGCCGTGCGACAGATCGAGCGGCGCCCCGCGGAGACGCCGGACGAGCGCCGGCTGAGGAATGATGGCGACATCGGCTTGCGCTCCGTGCGCGGCGCTGCGTCCGGAGTAGAGGTCGAACGCGCGCTCCGGCGTCTGCCAGCGCGTCCGGTCGTCCGCCGTCGCCGTCGCCAGGCGGGCTTCGTCCGTCATCGGAGCGACGAACGGCAGGACTTCGAGGCCGCTGTCGGGATCGGTCGTCGGCCGTGTCGCGGCGATCGGCGCGGATAGGTTGCCCGACACCAGGAACATGTTCGGAAGCACATAATATTGCGAGAAGAAGTGCCCCTGCGACCACAGCCGAACGCGATAGGTCACGCCGGCCTTGAGCGTCACTCCAGGGCGAAGCTGGAGGACATGCAGGTCGCCGTTGACCAGGCGCATCGTGAAGGCGTCGCTATCGGCCTGGATGACCGGACTGACCGATCCGAAGAAGAGCTTCAGATCGCCGCTCGCGAGATCCTGAGGAAGCGTCGGCGGCATCGTCAAGTCCAGCTCCGAGAGGAAGCAGCCGCCGGACTGGGCAGGGCAATTGGCTGGCTGGTTGTCGAGGATCGCGACCCTGATTCCCATGCCGTTGGCGAGCGCGCTCAGCTCGGGTTGGGACGCGGCTGCAGCAGGCGCGGCCAAGGCGGGTGCCAACAGGGCCGAAAGCAAAAGACGACGCATCAACAGGTTCCCCTTCAACTGCGTCTTCGTGTCACGGCGCAGGACGAGAATCAATCGAACCGCTGTTGCCCGGACCGCCCGAGCAGCTAGGTTGCGGCGATGCACCGTGCCTTCATCATCGCAGCCGCAATTCTGTTGTCGTCATCCCCCTCTCTGGCCGGGGCTCAGGCGCAGGAGCGCGGTACGGTCGTCGGCTATATCGCAGCCTTCAAGGGTCTGGATCGGGAGATCGGCGAAGGCCGGCTCGACAAGTATACGCAGGTGGATCTCGCCTTCGTGAATCCGACGCCCGAGAGCGAGGTTATGGGAGCGGGCGGGCTCGCTTGTGCGCCGACGGGCAATGGCGCGATGGTATCGGACGCGCAGTTGCGCGGGCTCGTCGCCGCAGCGCATGGCGTCGGAACGAAGGTGATCGCGTCGCTCGGAGGAGCGGTGATCCCGCCATGCGGCGGAGACTGGAACGCGCTGCTCGCGCCGGACATGCGCGGCAGGCTCGTCGCAAATGTCATTGGGATGGTCGATCAATACGGCCTCGATGGCATCGACATCGACCTCGAAGGGGACCTGATGACGGGCATCGACAAGGCCGGAAACTACACGCCGTTCGTGCGCGATCTCGCAGCTGCGCTTCATGCGCGGTCGAAGCTGCTGACGGTGGCGACGGGTTCCTATCCCGGCGGCATGGCGCCCGATGCGTCGCTGCCCTTTTTCGATGTCGTCGGAGTCATGTCCTACGACCAGGTCGGCCCTTCCTGGGGCGCTCCGGGAGGCGAGCATTCCACCTATGCGCAGGCGGAGGCGGACCTGCGATTGTGGATCGGAAAGGGTGTCCCGGCTAACCGGATCGCGCTCGGCGTTCCCTTCTACGGTCGTGGCTTTGGCAGCTACCGACAAGGCTGGGACATCGGCGACATCGTGGATGCGTTCGGCCGGCGTCAACTGAACGGCGATCTTGTCGGCAAGCGGTGCGGCGGATGCAGCTATATCACCTACAACGGTTTCCCGACGCTGGAGCGCAAGGCCGAGCTGGCCGGTGCCTGGGGGGCCGGCGTGATGGTCTGGGAGATCGGCCAAGACCTGCCTGGCAACGACGCTATCCGGCACGTCGACTCCGCTTACCGAAGGGGACGCGCATATGCCCATCGCCGTTGAGAGTTCGAGGCCGGAGCGTCTGGTCTCGCTCGACATGCTTCGAGGGCTCGCGGTAATCGGCATGATCACCGTCAACGAGATGGCCGGGATGGCGCCGCCTGTCTTCCCGATGCTGCTTCACTCGCACTGGGATGGCCTGACGATCGCCGACATCGTTTTCCCATCGTTCCTGTTCATGGTCGGCGTTTCGATCCCATTGTCCTTCAGGGCGAGGGAACAGGTCGACTACAGCGGCATTCTGTGGCGAGCGGCGCGCCTGATCCTGCTGGGTTTCATCCTGTCGAACATCTTCTGGTTTTCGCAGTTCAGCTCGGGCAGCTGGAGGCTGTTCGGCGTGTTGCAGCGGATCGGTCTCGTATACGGTGCATGCGGTATCTTGTTCCTGAGGATGTCGCCGCCTTCCCGGCTGATCGCCGCCGCGGCCATCCTGCTGCTTTACTGGCCGCTGACCTACATCCCGACCCTCGACGGCGTCTCGACCGATCTCTGGCAGCGGGGGATGAACTTCGTCGGATCGGTCGATCGCGTTCTCCTGGGCGCCGGCAATCACATCTACGTGCCGGGACCGCACGGCTACGATCCGGAGGGGCTGCTCGGCACCTTGCCGGCAATTGCCCAGGGTCTACTTGGCGTGGCGGCGGGCGACTATCTGCTTCGGACGACCCGGTCAGAGCGGTTTCGCACGCTGGCGATTGCGGGCGCGGCGATGCTTGCCGTCGGCGTCGCGTGGGACTTCGTCTTCCCCGTGGTCAAGGATATCTGGTCGAGCACCTTCGTGCTGGTGACCACGGGACTCGACCTGCTCCTGCTGAGCGCCCTTGGAGTGTTGTTCGATGGCCGGCCCATGACGGGCGCCAGGCGCGCGGTCGAACTCATCGTCCTGCCGTTCGGGATGAACGCGATCGCCGCCTACACGCTTCACGAGGTATGCTGGTCGCTCCTCGGCTGGGACCTGCTGCAGAAACCCTATCAGCAGCTCAAGCCGATCGTCGGGCCGGAGACCGCCGCGTTCGTTCCCGTCCTGATGTTCCTCGCCTTCATCTGGCTCGCGATGTTCTACCTTTGGCGCAAACGCTGGCTGGTCCGCATCTAGCGATCAGCCGGCGACCGTCAGCTTCGCGCTCTTGAGGTCGACTGAATTGGGCCCTGCCGAGATGGTGAAGGTCCCGGGCTCCACGACGCGCTTCGTGTTCGCGTTCCACAAGGCGAGGTCGTCGGGATCGAGCGTGAAGCGGATCGTCCTGCGTTCGCCGGGTTGCAGCGTGACCCGCTGGAACCGCTTCAGCGCGATCACCGGTCGAGTCACGCTCGCTTCATCATCGTGGACGTAAAGCTGAACGACCTCGTCGCCAGAGCGGGAACCGGTGTTCGCGACATCGACGTCGATGCGCGCCGTCTCATTCGCCGCGATTGTCGGCGTCAGCACGCGCGGCGCTGAAATGTCGAAGTGTGTGTAGCTGAGGCCGTAGCCAAACGGGTAGAGAGGTGCTGTCGTGTCGAACAGATATCCGCGCCGCGACGTCGGCTTGTGATCGTAATAGACCGGAAGTTGCCCAACCGAGCGCGGGATCGAGACCGGCAGCTTGCCGCCCGGGACGACCTTGCCGAGCACGACATCGGCGACGGCATGGCCGGTCTCCTGGCCGAGGTACCAGCCTTCGATCAACGCGGGCGCCTTGGCGGCGAGATAGTTCACGGACAGCGGCCGGCCATTGAGCAGGACGACGACGGTCGGCTTGTGCAGCGCCAGGATCGCGCGGGCGAGGTCCTCTTGCTGGCCGACCAGATCCAGCGACGAGCGGTCACCGAGATGAGTGTCGGCCCAAGCCTCGCGGCTGGTCTGCTCGTTGTCGCCGAGGACCATGACGATGACATCGGATTTTCGGGCGTTTGTAACGGCTTGAGCGATCAAGCGGCGATTCACGGAAGCTGGGACGAGCTTTACCTCGTCGCAGGACCAGCACCGTGTTTCGGTCAGGCGCACCCCCTCGGAATAGTCGACAGCGAAATGTCCGTGGCCGGCGTCCTGCATTCCCTCGAGAACACTGACGACGTGCCGAGGGATGTCGCTGTAGCCGCCGATCGGCGTGTCCTTCGCGTGAGTGCCGATCACTGCCATGCGATGGATCTTCATCGGGTCGAGCGGCAGTATGTCGTGATCGTTCTTGAGAAGGACCATGGCCTTGTCCGCTGCCTCCCGGGCAAGCGCGATGGCTTCAGGGGTGGCGGTCTTCGCTTCGGCTGTTGCCGGATCAGGGAAGGGGTTGTCGAACAGGCCGGACTCGATCTTCAGCCTGAGAACGCGGCGAACCGCCTGGTCGACCAGCGCCCGCGGCACGCGGCCGGAACGGACCAGCGCGGGCAACTGTGCGTAGCCCTCGGCATCCGGAGTCTCGACATCGACGCCCGATTGGATCGCGCGGTCGGCGGCATCGGTGACGTTGTCATAGAGATGGTGGCGAACGACCAGTTCGCGGATGCCGTAATAGTCGCTGACGACTGCGCCTTGATAGCTCCACTCGCCGCGCAGGACCGTGTTCAACAGCCAGCTGTTCGCGTGCGAGGGGATGCCGTCGATCTCGTTATACGAGGCCATCAGCGACCGGATCGGATAGACCTTCACGGCCCGCTCGAACGGCGGGAAGAAGTCCTCGCGAAGCTCGCGCTCGCCGAGGTGCGCTGGGCCGACGTTGGTGCCGTTCTCGGGCTCGCCATGGCCCGTGAAGTGCTTGAGGGTCACCAGCACCTTGTCGGGACCGAGCGGCAGGGTCGGTCCCTGGAAGCCGCGGATTGCCGCAAGGCCGATGGTGCCGACGAGGTACGGGTCCTCGCCATAGGTTTCCTCGATGCGTCCCCAACGTGGATCGCGTGCGATGTCGACGACGGGCGCGAGCGCAAGGAAGGCCCCTCGCGCCCGCATCTCGCGAGCAGCGACGGAAAAGACATTGGTGACGAGCTGGGGGTCCCAGGTGCTTGCAAGTGCGATCGCTTGAGGAAAGCTCGTTGCGCCGCGCGCGACATAGCCATGAAGCGCCTCCTCGTGCATCAGGATCGGGATCCCGAGGCGGGTATGCTCGACAGCCCAGTGCTGCGCTTCGTTCACGTATCTCGCGGTGTCCCGGGCATCGCGGTTGACGGTCGCCGATGCGCCGGCGGCGCCGTTGGAAGCCGTGTTCCCACGCTTGTCGGACGGGCGTGCCATGCCGCCGATGCCGTTGGGAAAGGCTTGCGACGCCGCCTGCGGAGAGAAGGTGCCATCCGGGTTTTGAACCTTCGACTTCTGCTCCCAGATCGTCTCGAGCTGAGCCACCTTTTCGTCGAGGGTCATTCGGGCGAGCAGGTCGTCGACCCGGCGGTCGACCGGTTGACGCGGGTCCTTGTAGACGGGCACGCGGGACGGGGACTGCGCCCATTCGGCTCCGGCCGTGGCGGACTCCAGTGTCATTGCCGCGGCAAGCAGCAGTCCCGTTGCCCGCACGTCTTGCTCCCCTCAGTTTACCGAAATGGTAGCGCTAACGTAAACCAGTCGTCGCTGCGGTCAACGCGCTCGATTGCATTGGCCGCGCCGGTCACTAAACCTCGCCCCGAGGGGTAGTGAATGGCCAGGCCGAGCCGTCGCGGGCGGGGAGCAATCACGATCGAGGATGTCGCGCGAGCGGCCGGCGTCTCGGCGATGACCGTGTCGCGCGTCATCAACCGTGGCAAGAACGTGCGCGAATCGACGCGCGCCGCGGTCCTGGAGGCTGTCGAGCGGCTCAACTATTCGCCCAACACTGCAGCACGCAGCCTGGCCGCGGGGGAAGCGACCCACATCGGCCTGCTCTACGCGAACCCGAGCGCCTCCTATCTGAGCCAGTTCCTGATCGGCGGCCTGCACGCGGCCCGCAGTGCCGGCGTCCACCTCGTGATCGAATCCTGCGAGTCGGAGGACGCGGACGAGCAGGCCGAGGTCACGCGCCGCTTTGCGACCAGCGATGTCGAGGGCGTAATCCTGCCGCCGCCGCTGTCCGAGTCGGAGCCGATCATGGCCGAACTGGATTCGCTCGGCATTCCGGTCGTGACCGTGGCGATGGGCAAGCCGCGCGAAGACAGCCTCAACGTTCGAATCGACGACCGCGCGGCTGCGTTCGAGATGACTCGCTATCTGCTTGACCTCGGGCATCGGGACATCGGATTCATCAAGGGCCACCCCAACCACATCGCTTCGCACGATCGGCATCGCGGGTTCTGCGACGCGCTGACAGAGGCCGGCATCGACCCCGAAAGCGCGCCGGCCGAGCAAGGTTATTTCAGCTATCGTTCGGGGCTGACCGCGGGCGAGCGCCTGCTTGCTCGCGCACGTTTGCCGACGGCGATCTTCGCAAGCAATGACGACATGGCCGCAGCAACGATGAGCGTTGCCCATCGGCGCGGGATGAGCGTGCCCGGCGATCTCAGCATCGTCGGTTTCGACGACACCGCGCTCGCGACCAGTGTCTGGCCCGAGTTGACCACGGTTAAGCAGCCGATCGCGGCCATGGCGGAGGCGGCGCTGGAGCTGTTGATCGCCGACCTTCGCGTGCACCGGGCCGGATCGACCCGCAAGTTCGCTGAACGCGTGCTGAGCCACGCGCTGATCGTACGGGAATCGGCCGGTCCGCCGGGTCGGAAGGCAAGGGCGCGCAGAAGCGGCGGCGGCTAGGCCGTTGCGCGAAGCGAAAGGAGCGTGTTACCGCTAACAGCTGCGTGGAACGATGCGGCACGAGGGGAGAGTTGAGATGGTCGAGGCAAGTCCGCAGCGTGCGAACATGGGCTTCATCGGTGCCATTGTCGCTGTCGCGACGATCGGCGGATTCCTGTTCGGTTATGACAGCGGCGCCGTAAACGGCACGCAGGACGGGCTCAAGGCGGCGTTCGGCCTGATCGACGGCAGCCTGTCGCCGAGCAACGGACTGGGCTTCACCGTCGGGTCGCTCCTGATCGGCTGCTTCATTGGCGCCTTCTTCGCGGGGCGCCTCGCCGACGTCAGCGGCCGCCGCAACGTGATGCGCATCGCCGCCTTGCTGTTCCTGATCGGCGCTCTCGTTCAGGGCTTCGCGCACGATCATGTGCTGTTCCTGCTTGCGCGGATCATGGGCGGAATGGCGGTCGGCGCCGCGAGCGTCCTGTCACCCGCCTACATTTCCGAGGTCGCGCCCGCCGAGATTCGCGGACGAATGACGACGGTGCAGCAGATCATGATCATCACCGGGCTGACGGCGGCGTTCGTCATCAATTACTTCCTTGCCAAGGCAGCGGGCGTGTCGACCAACCGCTTCTGGGGCGGCCTCGAGGCCTGGCGCTGGATGTACCTGATGCAGGCGATCCCAGCCGCGATCTTCCTCGTCGCACTGTTCTTCATTCCGGAGAGCCCACGCTTTCTCGTGTCCAAGGGCCGGGATGCCGAGGCGAAGGGAGTGCTCGCGAACCTGTTCGGAAGCGACATCGCCGCCGCCAAGCTCGACGAGATCCGAAGCACGTTCAGCGCCGACCACCGGCCACGCCTGTCGGACGTGCTTGCTCCCGCCGGCGCCTCGAATCTCCTCGGCATGCGGCCGATCGTCTGGGTCGGGATCATGATCGCCGTGTTCCAGCAGCTCGTCGGCATCAATGTCATCTTCTATTACGGCGCCACGCTGTGGCAGCTCGCCGGTTTCAGCGAAAGCGACTCGCTGCTGATCAACATCGTCTCGGGCGCGGTCTCCATCGCGGCTTGCTTCGTCACGATCCTTCTCGTCGACCGGATCGGCCGCAAGCCGCTGCTGCTGATTGGGTCGGCCGGCATGGCGGTCACCCTATTCATCATGGTCTATGCGTTCAGCCAGGGCACGCTCGATCCTGCTGGCAAGCTCGTCTTGTCCCCGGACCTGGGCAAGGTCGCCGTGGTCGCCGCCAACCTCTACGTGATCTTCTTCAACGCCTCCTGGGGCCCGATCATGTGGGTGATGCTGGGCGAGATGTTCCCGAACCAGATTCGCGGCTCGGCGCTCGCCGTCGCCGGATTCTTCCAGTGGTTCGCGAACTTCCTGATCTCGTTCAGCTTCCCGTCCATGGCCGCGAACCTGGGCTTGACGGCCAGCTACACTTTCTACGCCGTGTCCGCAGTGATCAGCTTCTTTCTCGTGCAGAAGTTCATTCACGAGACGCGCGGGAAAGAGCTCGAGCACATGGAAGGCTGACGGCCGCGCAGCGATGACTCAGCGAAGGCCAGTCCGACCGTTCCGCTCGCGCGAGTGGTTCGACGCTGCGGGGCGGCCGGACATGACCGCGCTCTACCTCGAGCGCTACATGAACGATGCCTTCACTCGAGAGGAACTGCGGTCGGGCAAGCCGATTATCGGCATATCGCAGTCGGGCTCTGACCTCGTCCCGTGCAACCGCGTGCACGTGAAGCTGGTCGAGCGGATCAAGGCCGGAATCCGCGACGCTGGCGGAATTCCAATGGAGTTCCCGCTCCACCCGATCTTTGAGAACTGTCGGCGGCCCACCGCGGCGCTCGACCGCAACCTCGCTTATCTCGGCCTGGTTGAGATTCTCAACGGCTATCCGATCGACGCGGTGGTGCTGACCACCGGCTGCGACAAGACGACGCCAGCCTCGATCATGGCTGCTGCGACGGTCGACATCCCGGCGCTGACGTTGAACGGCGGGCCGATGCTCGACGGCTGGCACGATGGCGAACTTGTCGGATCAGGCACCGTCATCTGGCGCTCGCGACGGCTCCTCGGAGCGGGCAAGATCGACGAAGAGGAGTTCATCCGCCGGGCAAGCGACTCCGCGCCGTCGCTCGGTCATTGCAACACGATGGGCACGGCCTCGACGATGAACTCTGTAAGCGAGGCTCTCGGCATGTCGCTGCCGGGCCAGGCGATGATCCCCGCGCCTTATCGCGAACGCGCCCACGCCGCTTATGAGACCGGGCGGCGGATCGTCGACATGGCCTATGAGGATCTGCGCCCGTCAAGGATTTTGACTCGCGAGGCTTTCCTGAACGCGATCCGGGTGACAGCCGCGATCGGCGGGTCGACCAATGCCCAGCCGCACATCGTCGCGATGGCGCGGCACGCCGGCGTCGAGATCTCGACCGAGGATTGGATAGAGCACGGCTATGACGTGCCGCTGCTGGTCAATATGCAGCCGGCCGGCAAGTATCTGAGCGAGCGCTTTCACCGTGCCGGCGGGGTGCCAGCCGTGATGTGGGAATTGCTGCAGGCCGGCCGGCTGGACGGGCACGCGCTGACCTGCACGGGGCGCAGCCAGGCCGAAAATCTTCATGGGCGCGAGACCAGAGACCGCGAAGTGATCTTCCCTTATGCGGCGCCGCTGCAGGAGCGCGCCGGCTTCCTGGTCCTCTCGGGCAACCTGTTCGACACCGCGATCATGAAGACGAGCGTCATCTCCGACGAGTTCCGGCAGCGTTACCTGTCCCGGCCCGATCACGAGGACGTGTTCGAGGCACGCGCAGTCGTGTTCGACGGTTCGGACGATTATCATCACCGGATCAACGACCCGACGCTCGGCATCGACGAGAATTGCATCCTCGTGATTCGCGGGTCGGGCGTGCTCGGCTGGCCCGGCTCCGCCGAGGTGGTCAACATGCAGCCGCCGGATGCGCTTCTGCAGCGCGGGATCACGAGCCTGCCGACTCTCGGTGACGGACGGCAGTCAGGGACGTCCGACAGCCCGTCGATCCTGAATGCCTCCCCCGAAAGCGCTGCCGGAGGCGGGCTGTCGTGGCTCCGCACGGGAGACATTATCCGCATCGACCTCAATGCGGGGGCATTCGACGCACTGGTGGATGAGGACGAAATTGCACGCCGCAAGGCAGAACCCGGGCCACCGATCCCGCCGAGCAACACGCCATGGGAAGAGCTGTTTCGCGAGAAGACCGGTCAGTTGGCCGACGGAGGCGTCCTTGAGTTCGCGGTCAAATATCGCGGCACGTCGGCAAAGACGCCGCGCCACAATCACTGACGGCGATTACTGGACGGTCAACTCGAACACAGGTGCCGGCAGAAGGTCGGCGTCATAAAGGTTGACGAGCGGAAAGTCCGACCAGGCGTAGCGGACGCGCGCGACTGGGCGGCCGTCGCCGGTGACCACCAGGCTTGCGCCTTTCGCCTGCGCCGCGGCGTACCGACAGCTTCCCTGTGCAGCCCCGCACAGCTCGACCGCATTCGCACTGGCGCCGGTCAGCGTCTGTAACGGCTTGGTGAAGGTGACGACGACGTCGTTGCCCTGGCGAACGGCGCGCAGCGGACGGGGACCGAGCGTGCCATTCGTGCCGGGATAAGCAAGGCTGCGGCCGGCCAGGGCGAGCCGGCGCCCGACCTCCTGCTTGTTTGCGGGATGGATTTCGTTCGGTTCGCCAAGATCGATCGCGCTGGCGAGCGCTGCACGGGGATCGCGGTCGACAGCGAGCCGCTGCTCGTTGATCAGGCTCGCCCATCCGCTTTCGATCGGGGCGGTGGTGCGCTTGCCCCAGCCGGCAAGCCCGACAATCAGGAAGGGCAACTGCGGATCGCGGAACTGCGATCGCCAGTTGCTCATCATTGCGGCAAGCCGCTGGTCATAGCCGGGCTGTCCGACGTCAGCTTCCCCCTGATACCATGCTACGCCTTTGATCTGCAGCGCCCCGAGAGGCGCGATCATCGCATTGTAGATGGTGGCAACGCCGGAATTGTTGCCCCATGGCGGCACCGGCGGCATCCCGATCTCGTCGGGGATGCGGTCGTATTGCCAGCCGCTGCCGAGTGCCTGGGTGCGGCCGCCCGCAAAGGCGATCTGCATGGCGCTCGCCGGTCCCATCAGGCCGCCCGGTCCCCAAAGGTCGCGGACGAACGTAACGATGACATTGCTGCCGGAGTGAAGGACACCCGGCTCAATCCTGTAGTTGCGCGGGGATGATGGGTCGCTGCTGCCGCCGACCGCGACGCCGTTGACGAACGTCTCGTCCATGTCGTCGATGATGCCGAGCGAGAGGGTCGCGGGCTGGGACGCCTGGGCCGCGGTAAGAGTGAACCGGCGCCGTGCCCAGACCGATCCGTCGAATGTTGGCCAGTCGCCGCCCCAGTCGTTCCAGCTGCCGATGCTGGGCACCGGTTTCCAGGCCAGTCGATCGCTGGCATTCCAGGGCTCGTCTCCCGGCTTCTGCCCGGTCTTCGACCGCCACCAGCCACCCCACTCCGCGCCGAAACGGGCGATCGCTGCTGCGGGGTCGGTGCGGTAGAGATCGAGCAGGGCGGCTGGCGCGGCATTTCCGCTGGTGCGAGCCGCACCCTCGCTCATCCAAGCGCGGATCGGCGTTCCGCCCCAAGTATCGTCAATCGCGCCGATCGGCACCTTTTCGGTTGCTCGGAAGTCACGGACCATGAACGTGCAGGTGGCGGAAAAATCCCTCGCGCTGTCGGGTGTCGATCGCTGCCAGGTCGGTGCGGTCGCGAAACCGGTGCGCGGATCGTCGGAAAGCTGTGTGTGCACCTTCATGAGGCGCAGGTCATCATCCTTCGCCGACGCGACTTCGCCGTCGCCATTGAGGGCGCGGCGCAGCGGATATTCCATGTTCGACTGGCCTGAGCAGAGCCAGACGTCACCGAATGCAAGGTCGGTGGAGCTCGCGCTGCCGTCTGCCCCGCTGACGCTCAGCCGCAGGTTCTGACCAGCGTCGCGAGCGGGGAACTCGGCCTGCCACCGCCCCTTGCCGTCTGCCTTCGCGGCCTGTGTCTGGTCGGCGAAGGTGACCATCACCACTCCGCCCGGCTCAGTCGTTCCGCTCAGCAACACGGGCTTGCCACGCTGGATGACGGCATGGGTAGAGAATTGCGGATCGATGGTGGGAGCAGCCATGGCGCTCGACGCCAGCAGAACGGTGAGGATCAGAGCTGGACGAGCGGGCATTCGACCCCCGGAACGTCAACGCCAAAGGAGAACAGCGAGCCGATCAGCGGCTGCCGAGCAATATCTTCCGGGCTCAGCATCTGGCGCGCGGTCGTCGCGAAAGCCGTGCGGAGATCGCTGCCGCCGAAGGCGACCTTGGTGATGTTGGCGACCGGAAAGTGGACCACTTGCAGCAGGTCGCCGATCGGAGAGTAGCGGCGCGCTTCCCAGCCACCGTAGAGCGAAATCCAAACGCAGCCCTCGCTGTCGATCGTCGGACCGTCGGGATGGCCGTCGCTGTCATCGATCGTCACAAACCGCCGCCGCTCGCCGAGCGAGCCGTCCTCCTTGATGTCGGCGGCGTCGATCGTCCCTGCGAGCGTGTCGACGACATAGAGGACACGTCCGTCCGGGGAAACCGCCGGCCCATTGGTGATGGCGATTCCATCGATCCCGGTCGCGGTCAGCTTGCCGCGATGGAAGCAATAGAAAGCGCCGCTTCTCGACGTTTCGCCATCGTCCATCGTTCCGAACCACAGGCGTCCGGCGGGATCGACGACGCCATCGTTCAGCCGGTTGCCTGAACGTTCGGGCTCCACCGCAACGATCTGCTCGAAGGTGCCCGTGCCGTCATCGAAGCGGTAAAGCCCCGACTGGAGCCCGGCGACGAACCCGCCGCCTTCCGCCGGGAAAACAAAGCCGACCTGCTCCGGCGCGTCGAACGTCCGCCGGCCGCCGGTTGCGGGATCGAAGCGATGGACATGATGCTTCTTGATGTCGACGAACCACAGGGCCTGGTCTCGCTCAACCCAGACGGGGCCTTCGCCAAGCTCCGCCTCGAGTTCCCACATCGGCCTCGGCTCCGCGTCGCTCATCTCAGCGCCAGCCCGCGTCAACGAAATATTCGTGCCCGGTAATCAGCCGCGCGTCGGCCGAGGCGAGGAAAAGCACCAGCGCCGCGACGTCCTCCGGGACCAGTCGTCCGTTCAGGGCTTGGGCCGCGACGATCTCGGCTTCGCCTTCAGGAGTGTACCAATGAAGCTGTCTCGGGGTGCGGACGTTGCCCGGGACGACACAGGTGACGCGGATATTGTCGGCGCCGAGATCGCGGGCGAGCGCGCGCGTCATGCCTTCGATCGCCGCCTTGCAGGTCTGGTACAGGACGAGGTCGGGCAGGGCGAGGTGCCAGCTGATCGACCCAAGATTGATGATCGCCCCGCCACCCATGCTTCGCATGCCCGGAATGACCGCCTGGGCGCAGAAGAACTGGTGCTTGAGGTTTACGTTCAGCCGGTCGTCCCAATAGGTTTCGGTGACATCATCAATGGCGTGCCGGTCGTCGTTGGCGGCATTGTTGACCAAAACGTCGAATGCACCGTCCTGCCGTGTGAGCTCGTCGATCGTGCGCCGCGTCGCCACGACGTCCTTGAGGTCCATGCGCACGAACGTGGCGCCGGTGCGGTTCGCGACTTCACGGGACTCGCCATCGGAGATGTCGAAGAAGGTGACGCTCGCGCCCTGCCGGGCGAAGGCCTCGACGATCCCCGCGCCGATGCCAGAGCCGCCGCCGGTCACCAGCACTCGCTTGCCGCGCAGGCTTGGATAAATGGCGCGGCTGTCGTGGTTATCGGCCAAACTCCTAGCCCCCGATGTAGACGGTCTTGGTCTGCGTATAGAATTCGACCGCCGCGAACCCCTGTTCCCGCGCGCCGTAGCTTGATTTGCGTGTCCCTCCGAAGGGCACGTGGTAATCGACCCCGGCCGTGGGCAGATTGATCATCACCATCCCCGCGCGGACGTTGCGGCGGAAGTGCCGGGCGTGGTGGAGCGAGTTGGTGACGATACCGGCACTCAGGCCGAACTGGCCACGGTTGGCGATCTCGAGTGCTTCCTCGTAATCGCGCACCTTCACCGTGCTGGCGACCGGGCCGAATACTTCCTCACAGTTTATCCGCTGGTCGGGGTTGGTGTGGGCGATGACCGTCGGCGCCATGTAATAGCCTCGCGTGCCGATCTTAAGCGGCTCTTCGCCGGTCAACACGCTTCCGCCCTCCTCCCGGGCAATGCCGACATAGCGGAGGTTCTGCTCGAGCTGCTCCTCGCTCACCGCCGGCCCGATCTGGGTTTGCGGATCGAGCGCATCGCCGACGCGGAGCGAGCGCGCCTTCTCGGCAAGCGCCTGGACGAAACGGTCGTGGATGCCTTGCGTCACGATGATCCGGGACGATGCCGTGCAGCGCTGACCCGTGGCGAAGAAGGCGCCGTCGATAGCGCACGTCACCGCACGGTCGATGTCGGCGTCGTCGAGGACGACAAGTGGGTTCTTGCCTCCCATTTCGAGTTGCACGCGCGCCTGACGCTTGGCAGCGCCCTCGGCAACCGAGGCTCCTACGGTCTGCGATCCGGTGAAGGAGATGCCGTCGATGCCCGGATGGCCGACGATAGAGCGGCCGACGCCGCCTTCTCCGATCACCAGGTTGAACACGCCCGGAGGCGCCCCGGCCTCGATCAGGATCGCGCCGAACGCGTGCGCGATCGCCGGCGTCGGCGTCGCCGGCTTGAGGACGACTGTGTTGCCAAAGGCGAGCGCCGGGGCCGACTTCCAGGCAGGAATCGCGATCGGGAAGTTCCAGGGGGTGATGAGGCCGAACACGCCGACCGCCTCGCGATAGGTCTGGGCGTCGAGACCCGGGCGCGTGGATTCCAGAGTCTGGCCGTGCCGGCGAAGTGCCTCGCCCGCGAAATATTTGCAGATTCGGCCCGCCCGCATCACTTCGCCGGTGCCTTCGGCGAGGGTCTTGCCCTCTTCGCGCGAGAGCAGGGTCCCGAGCTCCTTCGCGCGCGCCATGATCAGCGATCCCGCCTTGTCGAGCATGTCCGAGCGGACTTCGGGCGATGCCTCCGACCAGGCGGGGAAGGCCGCGCGGGCTGCCGCCACGGCCTGGTTGACCTCGCCCTCACCGCCGCGGGGATAGCGCACGACGATGTCGTCGAGGTTGGACGGATTGCGGCTTTCGCCCGTCGCATCGCCGCCGACCGCCTGGCCATTGATGAGATGGGTCAGTGTTTCGGTCATCGGCCGTTTCCTTCGACTGGATGTGCTGCGGCCAGAAGACCGCGCGACGCGAGATTGTGCATTAGCTCCCGAATTCCGAAGGTCCACGGACGGGCGTCGCGCGAAGTGGTGACCGTGTTGACCAGAACGCCGATGCGCGGAGTCGAGATGCGCACCTCGTCGCCGATCTTGTGCGTGAAACCGCGTCCGGGCTCGTCGCGGTCTTCCGTCGGTGCGAACAGCGTTCCGAGAAATAGCGCGAAGCCGTCGGGATAATGATGCTCGCTCATCGCCTGCCGGACCAGCTCCGTCGGGTCGCGGCTGATTTCGCTCATCCGGCTCTGCCCCTTGAGCGTAAAGCCGTCCGCGCCGAAGATCTCGAGCTCGACAACGGCCGAACGGACATCGTCGAGCGTGAAATCATCGTCGAACAGTCGGATGAACGGCCCGATCGCACAGGACGCATTGTTGTCCTTGGCTTTGCTCAGCAGGAGCGCGCTGCGCCCCTCGAAATCGCGGAGGTTAACGTCGTTGCCCAAAGTCGCGCCGCGGATATCGCCGTTGCTGTTGCAGACCAGCACGACTTCCGGTTCCGGGTTGTTCCAGCTCGAGTCGGAACGCACGCCGATCTCGGCGCCCCAGCCGACGCTGGCGAGAGGGGCGGTCTTGCTGAAGATTTCCGCGTCCGGGCCGATCGCCACCTCGAGATATTGCGACCATAAACCGTCCTCGATGAGCGCCTCCTTGAGCCGCGCCGCGCCATCACTGCCGGGGACGACGGATCGAATCGCGCCGCCAATGCGCTGTTCGAGCTTGTCGCGGATGACGGAAGCCTCGCGATAATCGCCGCGGGCTCGCTCCTCGATGACCCGTTCGATGGCGGAAATCGCGAAGGTGACTCCTGCGGCCTTGATCGCCTGGACATCCACCGGCGCAAGGAAACGCTCGGGCGGCATGGCGCACAGCTCGTCGAGGCTGCACAGACGCTCGCCGCTGACCGCGTGCAAGTCCGCTTCCATGAGGTCCGCGGATGTCGGAGCGACACGCGACATGTCCTCGACGAAGCCACTGCGAATCAGCACAGGGGTCGGCCCCGCATCGAGCCGGAGCCTGCCAGCCAGAGTCGCTCGGGCAACATCGGCAGAAAGCATCGCGGGAGAGAAATGCATAGAAGGCGCGGGGACCTGGTGCGGGAGGGTTGGTAGCGCTACCAATCGGCCCGCTAGGTCGCTAGTGTCAAGCGTCGGGGCAGCCCACACGCGCGATCGAGGGGAGACAGCAGATGAATTATGGATTCGGCGCAGGAGCGCTTGGCGCGACCATCTTGATCGCCTTGGCGACACCTGTCGTCGCAGCCTCATCTTCCGTTGCGACAACGCCGTCCCGGCCTTGGCTAAACAGGACGCTGAGTGCCGACGAGCGGGCCCGACTCGTCGTGCGTGCGATGACTCGTGAAGAGAAGTTGCGCATTGTGTACGGCTATTTCGGTACCGATCGAGAGAACGAAGGCTACAAGGCGCCGGCGCAAGCAATCCAGGGAACGGCCGGTTACATTCCCGGAATCCCGCGCCTCGGCATTCCCGCGCAGTGGGAGACGGACGCCGGAGTCGGGGTCGCGACGCAAGGCGGGGCCAAGGTCAAGCCGCCCCACACGACGTTGCCGTCTGGACTGGCGACCGCTGCGACCTGGAACCCGGGCATCGGATTTACCGGCGGGCGGATGATCGGCTCGGAAGCGCGGGCATCGGGCTTCAACGTCCAGCTTGCGGGCGGCGTCGACCTGGTTCGCGACCCGCGCAACGGCCGCAACTTCGAATACGGCGGCGAGGACCCGCTGCTCGCCGGAACCATGGTCGGTGCCCAGATCGCCGGAATCCAGTCGAACAACATTATCTCGACAACCAAGCACTATGCGCTGAACGATCTTGAGACCGGTCGCGACTATCATGATGCGCGGATCGATCCGGCCGCGGCGCGAATGTCCGACCTGCTCGCTTTCCAGTTTGCGATCGAGCGCGGCGATCCGGGCTCGGTCATGTGCTCGTACAACCGGGTGAACGGGACCTATGCCTGCGAGAATGCGTGGCTGCTCAATGACGTGCTGAAGGGTGACTTCGGCTATCGCGGCTACATCATGTCCGACTGGGGCGCCGTCCACAGCACGGAAGCGAGCGCAAACAACGGGCTCGACCAGGAATCGGCCTACTCGTTCGACAAGGAACCCTATTTCGGCAAGCCGCTGGCCGCTGCCGTTGCGGCGGGTCGCGTGCCCGCTCACAGGCTTGATGACATGGCGACGCGCATCGTCCGCTCGATGTTCGCGCATGGCCTGGTCGACAACCCCGTGACGCCGACGACGATCGATGCCGCGACACGTGCGGCCAATGCGGAGGTTGCCCGCGCGGATGAGGAGCAGGCCGCCGTCCTTCTCAAGAATGAGCGCGCCCTGCTGCCCCTTGGTCCTCAGACTCGCCGGATCGTCGTCGTCGGGTCGCATGCCGACAAAGGTGTCCTGACCGGCGGCGGGTCATCGCAGGTCTATCCGGAAGGGCTGAACGCGGTTCCGGGACTTCAACCGACCAGCTGGCCAGGACCAGTCGTCTACTTCCCGTCCTCGCCGCTGAGAGCCATTCAGGCCCTGGCGCCCGCAGCGTCCGTGACGTTCGTCGACGGCAGCGATCCGGCGGCGGCGGCCCATGCGGCTGCCGGGGCGGACGTGGCTCTGGTGTTCGTCAACCAGTGGACGAGCGAGTCGATCGATACATCGGTGGTCCTTCCCGACAATCAGGATGCACTCGTCGAGGCAGTCGCAGCGGCCAATCCGAACACGATCGCGATCATCGAAAGCGGCGGTCCGGTGTTGATGCCCTGGGCTGGCCGCGTCCGCAGCATCCTCGAAGCCTGGTATCCGGGTTCGGGTGGGGGCGAGGCGATCGCCAACATCCTGTTCGGAGTGGTCAACCCGTCGGGCCACCTGCCCGTGACCTTTCCACAGTCCGAAGGCCAGCTGCCTCGTGCAACGCGACCGGGCACGGGCCTTGCTGACAAGCAGATGTTCTCGATCGACTATTCGGAAGGGGCGACGGTCGGCTACAAATGGTTCGACGCGCACAACCTGCAGCCGCTGTTCCCGTTCGGCCATGGCTTGTCATACAGCAGCTTCGGCTATGGACCGGTGGGCGCCGCGGCGAATGCGGATGGCAGCGTGACCGTGCACTTCACCGTGCAGAACACCAGCGGTCGCCGCGGAATGACGGTGCCGCAGGTCTACGTGGCAGCGCCGGCGGGTGAGTTCGAGGCACCAAAGCGGCTCGCCGCCTTTGACAAGCTCGATATGTTGCCCGGCGTGGTCCAGCAAGTGAACCTCATCATCGATCCCCGCCTGCTCGCGACCTTCGACGGAGCGGCGAACGAATGGCGGATCAAGCCGGGCACCTACACCATTTTGCTGGGTGACTCTTCGCGCGACATCCGGCAGATGGCCAAGGTCACGCTCGCGGGACAAGCGCTTCCATCGAACTGGCGGCCTGCTCCGGGCGTCATTCTGCCGGCACCAGCAACCGCTTCCCCAGCGCCGCGCTCCGGCGAGCGAGGTCGATGAGGATCAGGCCGTTGCGCGCGTCCGCGGGGTCGACCGGTACCGGCGTTCCGTCGAGGATCGCCGAAGCGACCGCCTCATAATAATTGAGGTAGCGGCCGCGCTGGGTCGTGATGGGCGTGCGGGTGCCATCCGGTGTCGTAAAGCTGCCGTCCCGATCGTCGATGCCGAAGCCGGGGTCGCGTGGATCCATTCCGGCCTTCAGCTGAGCTTCCTGGACGTCGATGCCGAACTTGGTGAAGCTGCCACCGCTGCCGTGGATCGCGAAGCGGGCGCGAGGCTCCGCGACCAAGGTCGAGCAGCGCAGGCATGCCCGCATCCGGCCGTAGTGCATGACAAGCTCGAAATAATCGTCGACGCGTGCTTCGGAGCGTTGCGCGAGCACGTCCGCCTCGATGGCGTCGGGAAGTCCGAACAGCTGGATTGCGTGGTCGATCAGGTGCGCTCCAAGATCGGCGAGGACACCGCCGCCGGGCTGCGGAAACTCCCGCCAGCCCTGCTTGATGGTCGGGCGAAACCGGTCCCAGTTCGCTTCAAACAAGGCGATGTCGCCGAGCTTTGGTAGAAGCTTGGCGACCGTGAGGAAGTCGCCGTCGAGCCGGCGGTTCTGGAAGACCGTCAGGACTCGCTGTTGCTCACGCGCCAGAGCCATCAGCCTGTCCGCTTCCTCGACCGTCAGCGCGAACGGCTTGTCGACGACAACATGCCGGCCTGCCGAAAGGGCGTCGCGGGCCAGCTGATAGTGAGTCTGATTGGGAGACGCGATGACGACAAGGTTTGAACGATCGAGCAGCTCATCGAACGATCCGACCCGTCCCGGTGCCTCCCGCGAAGTCTGGACAGCGCTCAGCTCCATGCGGTCGCAGGCGCGGATCAGCGGTGCGTGGAAGGTGGCGCCTGCAAGTCCATAGCCGACCAGTCCAACGCGGATCATTGCTAGATGCCAGTCGCCGCGAACGTATGTCCGTCGGGGTCGAGGTCGCGCAGGTCACGCCCCCGCGTCTCCTTGCCGAGCCAGGCTACGAGCAGCAGCGACGCGGCCGTCGGAACCATGATGATCAGGGACACCAGTGCAAGCGGGGGCACGAGTCCGAGTACCGCAAGCAATTGCGCCAACATGCCGCCGGCCTTGCTGCAAGCGGCGACAGTTCCCGTGGTCCGGCCGCGGATGCGCAGCGGAAAGCTCTCGGCCGCGTAGGGCAGAAGCATTGCAATAAGCGCGTTCGTGCCGACGATCAGAAGCGCGACGGGCAGGACAGGGCTGCCTTGCCCAGCGAATTCCAACCGCAGCACCCCCAGCAGCCCGGCCAGAGTCACGGCGATCGCGCCGACCACCGACCATTTCGAGCTCCACCGGCTATAAGCGAAGGCGACAATGAAGACTGTCGGGAAGGCGATCAACGCCGATTCTGCCAGCAGCTTGCTGGTTACCGCCATGCTCTGCCCTCGCGAGACGAGGTCGGCCGGAAGCCAGAGCAGCAAGCCGAAGTTGATCAGCCCATAGCAGAGCGCCGCAAGGCTCAGCGCCAGGAGCTTGCCGACGAAGGCGCGGCCGGTCAGCGCCACCGTCGGTCCACGGGCCAGTGCTGCCGCTTCGGCGTGACGAGTCCGCCGGGCGCTGGACCCGAACCGCTCCATGACCCGTCGCGCTTCTTCCCGGCGTCCGCGTGCGAGCAGGAACTTGGCTGATTCCGGAATCAGGCCGCCAAGCAGGACGAGGGTTAACCCGGTCGGGAGATTGAGGAGCCATAAAATCCGCCAACCGAAGAGCGGTTGGAGAAGCGCGGAAAAGCCGCTTGCCGCGAAGTAGCCTCCGACCGCGCCGAGGCCCCCAACCAGAACCAGGCTCCAGCCACGGTGCCGGCTCGGCATCATCTCTGCGAGCAGGGCGTACGTCACCGGCAGCATGCCCCCGGCGGCGGCGCCCATCATGAAGCACATGCCGACGTTCCACGCGAGCGACGGCATCGCTCCGCAGATCGACGTCCCGACGAACATCACGGCCGACAACAGGATCGAGGCCTTGCGCCCATAGATGTCCGCGATCGCCCCCCATACGATCGACCCGAACACCGTGCCGATCAGCGCGAAGAAGGGAACGAGCGACACCGTTGACTTGGGCGCAGCATATTCGCTGGACATCCCGGGGATCGTGAAGCCGAGGCTGGCCGGCTTCATGACATCAATGATCAGCGCGACGACGAGCACAAGCAGCAGGACCCAGTGCGACCTCGTCAGCGGCGCATCTTCAGGCGGGGATACGACGATGTCCTGCGAGGCGGCGATCTGCTCCGCCACGTTCTTCGGCAACAGGCCGTAGGCGGCGATCCCGACTCCGAGAACGATCGCCGCCATGCCGATATACATGTCGGCGCCCATCGGCATGCCGACGAGCCGGTAGTGGGTCATCCGGCCCATCAGGAACATCGGCATGTGAAGCACGACGCCGGCCGTTACGGCCAGAACCCCGAGGACGAAGACCCAGAGACCGCGGCGATCGGCGAAGGTGCTGCTGTTGGTCATCGCCGTTGTCCTTAACAGCGGTCTCGGCGTTCCGCACCACCTCGCGGGGGGGCGAGGCGACGGTCGATGACGCTTGACGACACGGCGGATGATAGCGCTATCAATGATTCGGCTGATTGGAAGGGAATATGATGCGATCGTTGCGGTGGTTGAGTGCCTTGCTGCTGTCGATCCTTGCGGTGCCTGGTCTCAGCACCGCTCCTGCCGCGGCGTCACCGGCCACGGTTCCAGCATTGCACGCGTCTGATCAGCCCTTCCGCAGAGGTGTCAACGTCCTTGGTTATGACCCTTACTGGACCGACGTTTCGAAGCGGCGCTTCCAGTGGCGGCACTTCGGCGAGATCCGTCGCGCGGGCTTCGACTTCGTCCGGCTCAACCTTCAGGCATTCAAGTTCATGGATGCGCAGTACCGGCTCGACCCCGCGTGGCTGGCAAAGCTCGACGAGGTCGTCCGGCAGGCGCAGCGCGCCGGGCTCGGCATCATCATCGACGAGCATGATTTCGACCTTTGCTCGAACGACCTCGCCATGTGTCGGCAGAAATTGCCTGCCTTCTGGCAGCAAGTCGCGCCGCGCTTCGCCAATGCGCCGCGCAACGTCGCGTTCGAGATCCTTAACGAACCGCACGAGAAGCTCGACGCTGAGACCTGGAACGCCATATTCCCTCAGTTGCTGGCGCTTGTCCGGCAAAGCAATCCGACGCGCATCGTCGTGGTCGGGCCGACGAGTTGGAACAGCTCGAAGGAATTGCCGACGCTGCAGCTTCCCGACGACCGCAACCTGCTCGTCACCTTTCATTACTACGAGCCGTTCCACTTCACGCACCAGGGTGCTTCATGGGCCGGTGACGTAAAGAACCTGCACGGGATCATCTGGGGAAGCGACGCCGATCGCGCTGCCGTCGCGGCGGACTTCGACCAGGTCGCCGCCTGGTCACGCGCCAACGACCGCCCAATCCTGCTTGGCGAGTTCGGCGCGTACGAGAAGAGCGGAACGCCCGAAAAGCTGCGGGTCGCATACACCGCGGCCGTTCGCGGCGAGGCCGAGCGCCACGGCTTCGGCTGGAGCTATTGGCAGTTCGAGGGCGACTTCA
>NZ_JAFAVR010000170.1 GCF_019242355.1 Sphingomonas sp.
GTCGAACCGGCCCGCGTCATCCGGGAGTATCCCCACGACCGCCGCGCCTTCACCGAAGGTCTCTTCTATCTCGACGGCTTTCTCTACGAAAGCACGGGCGAGCTCGGTCGCTCGGGCTTGCGCAAGGTGGACCTCGCGACGGGCCGCGTGATCCGGCAGGTGGCGGTGAACCCGCCGCTCTACGGCGAGGGCATCGCGCCGTGGCGTGGGAACATCCTCAGCCTGACCTGGAAGAACGGCGTCGGGTTCCGCTGGTCTCGCGACAATTTCAGGAAGCTGTCGAGCTTCCATTATCCGGGCGAAGGATGGGCGCTGACCAGTGACGGCAAGAGCCTCATCATGTCCGACGGCACCGACACCCTGCGGTTCGTCGATCCCGCCAGCTTCCGGCCGCGGCGCCTCCTGCGCGTGACTGCAGATGGGCAGCCGGTCACCGAGCTCAACGAGCTGGAATATGTCGATGGAGAAATCCTCGCCAACATCTGGCTGACGAACCGGATCGCCCGGATCGACCCGGCCAGCGGCCACGTGATCGGCTGGATCGACGTCAGCGCGCTTCACGCCCGTGCCGGCAACACCGAAGAAAACGACGTCCCGAACGGAATCGCCTGGGACGCAGCCCATCGCCGCCTGTTCGTCACCGGCAAGGACTGGCCGGTGCTGTTCCAGATCGCGCCGCCCAAGCGGGAGCACTGACCGGGGGGGCGGGGCCCGCGCCTCAGGGATAGCTGACGGTCTTCGGGACCTCGGGCAGCGGAATGAACTCCTGGTCGTCGCCGGGAACCAGCGGGAAGCGCTGCGCCTTCCAGTCCTCCTTCGCCTGGTTGATACGATCGCGCGACGAAGACACGAAGTTCCAGAATACGTAGCGCCGCGTCGCGAAGGCCTCGCCGCCCATCAGCATCGCGCGGGCGCCCCCGGCGCTGGCCAATCTCGCGGTGTGGCCCGGCCTCAGGACGTAGAGCGCGAACAGCTCCAGCGCCTGCCCATCAAGCTCGGCGCGTCCATCGACCAGCATCACCGCCCGCTCGTCGGCAACCGCATCGATCGGCACGGATCCACCGCTCCCAAGCAGGATATCGGCATAAATTGTCGCGCTGTCGCAGCGGGTCGCGGCGGCCGCACCCCAGAGGCTACCCATCAGCACTCGCGCCGACGACCCGCCGTCCCCGACCAGCGGCAAGGCCTCGCCCGGAACATGATCGAATGCCGGCTCGACCTCCTCGCGCCCGTCCGGAAGCGCGAGCCAGGTCTGCATCCCGTAGAGACTCGGCCCGTCCGGGCGAAGCGCCTCGGGCGAGCGCTCCGAATGGACGATGCCTCGCCCCGCAGTCATCAGGTTGATCGCGCCCGGCTGGATCACCTGGTCGGAACCGACGCTGTCGCGATGCTCGATCGTGCCCTCGAACAGGTAGGTGACGGTGGCGAGATTGATGTGCGGGTGCGGCCGCACGTCCATGCCGCGCCCGGCCGGGAGTCGCGCCGGCCCGAACTCGTCGACGAAGATGAACGGCCCGACCATCGTCCGCTGCCGAGCCGGCAGCGCGCGCCGAACCTTGAAGTCGCCGAGGTCGTGCGTGACCGGGGTAATCGTCATTTCGAACGCGGATTCGACCATCACTCGTCTCCCATCGCGAACCGGTCGGTCACGGAACAGCCCACGCCCTCCGTCGGCCCTGGGCGCGCTTTCATCTAATGGCAGTTGCCTGGACGCGCACCCCTCCTACGCCAGGGCAATGGGGCTCGCACTGACCGTCATCGACGATTTCCTCGGCCGGCCCGAAGACTTCCGAGCCCATGCGCTGCGCCTCAACTATGCGACCACGGGAGAATATCCGGGCCGCAATTCGATCGAGCACATCCAGATCGAGGGCCTCGAACGCCTCGTCTCGACCCTCGTGGGAGAACGTGTTCGAGTTCCGCTGCCCCTGCAATCGCACGGCAGCTGTCGCCTTACGCTGGCGCGGGACAATGAGACGCGCGGCAAGATTCACATCGATCCGACGCACTGGTCGGGCATCCTCTACCTCAGTCGTCCGGAGGATTGCCGCGGCGGCACTGAATTCTACCGGCATCTGCCGAGCGGCATGGACTATGTCCCGCGCGACCTGCCCAGCCTCAACGCGGTCGGATATGCCTCCTACGACGACTTCCGGAAAGCCGTCGACGAGGACTCCCTCGATCGGTCGAAGTGGGAGCTGACGATGACGGTGCCGATGCGGTTCAACCGCCTCGTCCTCCTTCAGCCGCAATATTGGCACACCGCGGGCCCTGGCTTCGGGGACAGCCTCGAAAACGGCCGGCTCGTCTATCTGATGTTCTTCAAGCGATGGAACTCGTGACCGATCAGCGGCCCGTTCCTCACTTCTCGCCGTCCAGCTCGGGATAGTGGCGAAAGATACCGTCCTGGTTGAACGGGATCCGGCGCTCACTGGAAAGGTAATCGGCAAGCTCGGGCAGCTTTGCGACCCGGTCGCGCAATGCGAGCGACAGCGGCAGCGTCGGCGCAAGCGCCTTCATCCGCCGCGGGAAGGCGTAGCGGAGCCCCTCGATCAGCTGGAACAGCGACAGGTCGACATAGCTCCAGCGCTCACCGGCCAGCCACGGGCCGCGATCCGACAGCACCGCTTCGAAATAGCCGAGGAACTTGGGCATCCGCTCGGCGCGGAACGATTTCGCCGCGCGCGCCGCCTCCGCCTTCTGGTCGTGGTAGTAAGCGCTCATCGCGACCGGATGGTGGACGTTGTGCGCCTCGGCCACGATGTCGGCGATGGTCAACTGAAGCTGATGGGCGAAGCAGCGCGGATAGGGCCGGGACAGACCGACCCCATGATGATCGCCGAGGTACAGCAGGATGTTCGCCGTCTGCGCGAGGCAATGGTCGCCGATCAGCAGATAGGGCGGTGCGAACGGCCGCTCGCCCAGCCGCGCTCGCATGTCCTTGACCAGCGCCTCGCTGCCCTCTTCGCGGGCGCGGTCGCGATAGGCGATGCCGCCCGCCTCCAGCGCCAGCCGGACGAACTCGCCTCGTCCGGGGATTTCTGGCCAGTACCACAGGTCGTAAGGCTCGTCCGCCATCGCTGCTCTCTCCCGGAGCGCTCGCGCGGATCGACAGTTCATGGACCCGCTGATGCGACAACTCCCCAAGCGCCGCATGGATCATCCGCTGCCCCTCGGTTCGGCCCTTTTTCCGTGAATTCAACGCGTTCGCCAGGGCGGACGAGCAGCACCGGCCGAAGCCGCTTGAACAGTCGTCGGAACTGCAGTAACGGCCGCGTTATTCAACTAACACACCAATGCTCCGGCGTTCATCGGAGCTTCAGAGTTTCAGGCGCCTTGAAGCGTCTGTCAGGGGGGCTGAACAGGTGGCATCGGCCGCCTTTTTTGAATCCCCTTGATCGAGACTTTGCACTTCGGGCCGGCCCTGAAGGTGCGGAGGCTCACGTGCATCACCGCCGCGGCGACCCCGCGACCAGGAGGATTGAGAATGCGCAACCTGTTGACGACCAGTGGCCTTGGCGCTCTTGCCGCGGTTCTTGCGACCCCGGCGGCTGCCGACCAGACGATCAGCACGGCGGTCACCACTCCGGTCGCGACGAACGGTCAGGACATCACGATCACGTCGACGGGATCGGTGAAGCCGTCCTCCGGCGCTGCCGTGACGATCAACAGCAGCAACAGCGTCACCAACCAGGGCGCGATCGCGATCAGCGGGGCGAACAATTCGACCGGCATCCTGGCCGACACCAACCTTACCGGAATCATCAGCAACACCGGCACGATCACCATCGACGAAACCTACGCGCCGAGCGACACCAACGGCGACGGAGTGCCCGACGGACCATTCGCGCAAGGCACCAACCGGTTCGGGATCCACGTCCTTCCGGGCGGAACCTTCACCGGTGCCGTCAACATTGGCGGCGACATCAAGGTGAAGGGCAACCACTCCGCTGCCGTCGCGATCGACAGCACGCTTGCCGGCTCGCTCACCATGACCAAGGGCACCGTCTCGGTCCTTGGCGATAACAGCGTCGGGATCCGCACTTCGAACGTCACTGGCAATGTCCAGCTCATCAACGGAGCGGTGGCCGCGCAGGGCGCCAATTCGATTGGCGTGGACATCGCCGGCGATGTCGGCGGCTCCGTCTCCATCCAGAATGCCGTGAGCGCGACGGGTTATAGCGCGGCGACCGCGCCTGCCGACACGTCGAAGCTCGGCGCCGACAACCTGCTCCAGGGCGGTCCGGCGGTCGCCATCTCCGGCAACGTCGCGCATGGCATCATCTTCGACGCCGCGCCAACCGCCAGCACGACCAACACGGACGTCGACGGCGACGGCATCCCCGACGCATCCGAAGGCACGGCCGCGATCAACAGCTATGGCTCCGCTCCCGCCGTCCTGATCGGCTCCGCGACCGCCGATACCACCGTCGGAGTGCTGTCGGGATCGTCGGATGGTCTCGTCACAAAGGGCGCGATCGGCGGCCAGGGCGTCTACACCGGCGTTTCGGCGACGGGCATCCAGATCGGCGGCCTCGGCCATAACGTGACGATCGATGGCGGGATGACCGTTGGCGGTGGACTCGGCGCGCTCGCCATCAACGCGGACGCGACGGCGTTGCGTCTCGGCGCAGGCGCTCACGTCCCAGCCGTCAAGGTGACCGGCATCATCCAGGCGACCGGGGGCGGAACTGCGACCACCGGCGCCCAGGCCATCTCCATCGACGCCGGTGCATCGGTCGCATCGATCACCAACAGCGGCTCGATCACGGCGAGCCTGAACGGAACCGACGGAACCGCAACCGCGATCGTCGACAGGAGCGGTACGGTCGGCCTGATCCAGAACTCCGGAACGATCACGGTCACCAATGCCTCCACCCTTGGCGACAATGGAATCGCGATCGATCTCAGGGCCAATTCCACGGGCGCGACGGTGCAGCAGATCGCCGGCGCGAGCGGATCGCCGGCGCCTTCGATCAGCGGCAACATCCTGTTCGGCGGC
>NZ_JAFAVR010000121.1 GCF_019242355.1 Sphingomonas sp.
GAGTTATTCCGTACCAGAGGGCAGATTCCCACGCGTTACGCACCCGTGCGCCACTAAGGCCGAAGCCTTCGTTCGACTTGCATGTGTTAGGCATGCCGCCAGCGTTCGTTCTGAGCCAGAATCAAACTCTCAAGTTGATGTACGATCGAACCCCCGCTGGAATAAGCGAGAGCAAGACCGGCATCTCCGGGAGCCGTTCCTGCACAAATATACAAACTGGTGTGTTTGCGTATGAGGACATCTGGCGTTCTCGCCGGAGCAAGCTCCAACGGTTGGCCATTAAGGAACGGCTTGAATTTGACCGATCATCCGACGCCCAGAGGTCGTCAGAGACCGGGCCGCCGCCCACATGTCCCTTCATCTAAACCGACAATGTCAAAGAGCCGACGCGCTTCCTCGCCCGGTATTTTGGTTCCGGGCATCGGTTGAACCGACGAAGAAGAGGCGCGAAACGAACGCTGGCCTTTCGGAGAAGGCCGCGTCCGCCGCTGAGGGGGCATATATGGGGCACCCTCGAACGCGTCAACGGCTTTTTGCAAATTTGTTGCGGAAGTCCGTTTCGGCAGCTCCAGCACCCGTTTGAGGCGCTCTCGCTTGAACTCCAGATAAGACCTCGCGGCCCTCCTTCAACCCCTGTAAGTTGCTGATACGAACGAACTTTTGGCAGCGGCGTCAGGCGGTCTGGATATAGGCCCGCATCGCCTCCGCCTCTTCCTCAATCAGCTCCATCCGGTACTTCACCAGGTCGCCGATCGACACGATCCCGCGAACCTCCCCCGATTCGATGACCGGCAGATGCCGAATCCGCCGCTTGGTCATCAGCGCCAGGGCGGCGATCACGTCCGTCTTGAGGTCGGCGGTGATCGCAGGCGAGGTCATCACGCGCTCGACGGGCCACTCGAGGACCGAGGGGCCATGCTCCCGCAGGCAGTAGATCACGTCCCGCTCGGAGAAGATGCCGACGATCCGCCCACTCTCGATCACCGGCAGCGCGCCGATCCTCTTCTCTCCCAGCCGTCGCACCGCCTCGCCGACGGTGGCGTCAGCCGCGATCGTCTCGACCGCATTGCCCTTATCGTTGAGAACTGCCGCGATGGTCATGGCTGGTCCCTTTCCCGGACTCGGCGTCCGGCTTGATAGTCCCACTTCGCGCGGCCAAAGGAAAGCATGCCCGCCGGCGAGCCGGCGACCGTGACTGACGAGGACGACAAGAGAATGAGCGAAACCCCGCGCGATCCGATCCTGCGCGTCGTGCCCGGCCCGACCGACATCAACGCCAACGGCCACATCTTCGGGGGCTGGGTGCTGAGCCAGATGGACATCGCAGCCGGCATTGTCGCCTCGCGCCGCGCCAGGGGGCCCGTCGCCACCGTTGCGATCGAGGCCATGGAGTTCATCGCACCGATCCACGTGCGCGACGTCATCTCCGTATTCGCGGTCATCGAGCGGGTCGGCCGCACGTCGATGGGCGTCAGGATCGAGGTCGTCGCCACCCGCGACCTCGGCACGACCGAAGTCAAGGTTACCGAAGGCCTGTTCACCTTCGTCGCGCTAGATGCGGACAACCGTCCGCGGGCCGTACAACCGGCCTAGGGCACAGCAGGCTCAGGCGGCCGGCGCGACCTCGTCGTCCTCCGGGGGACGGGAAGCGCGGGTTCGGCGGCGCGGGCGCGGCGCAATCTCATCGTCAGCCGGAAGCGCAGTCACATTGTCCGCGCCGATCGCTGGCGGAAGCACGTCGGCAATCCCGCCATTGCCATTCGCGCGCTGGCTTCCATCCTCGTCATCGGAATCGCGCTCGTCGCGGACGAAACGCTGACGCTCACGCCTCGCCGGGCGCTCGCCGCGCTCCTGGCGATTGCCGCGATCCGGACGCTCGCCCCGCTCCTGGCGGTCCCCGGTCTGGCGGTCCTGGCGGTCGACGCGATCCTGCCGGTCATTGCGCTCTGAACGCTCGTCCTCGCCGTCACCCGCCTCGAGCATCTCTTCGTCGCCATCCTCGTCGTCGAGGTCGTCGTCGCGCGAGCGGCGCTGGTCCTCGAACCGCGAGCGGCTCTCGCTCAGCACGCGGAAATAATGGTCCGCATACTGAAGGTAATATTCGGTCTGGACCCGATCGCCGGCGAGCTGGGCATCCCGCGCCATGCTCTTGTACTTCTCGAGCAGCTGGGCGGCGTTGCCGCGCTGGCGATTGTCCTGGCGGTTCCCCGGCTGTCCGCCGAGATTCTGTCCCCGCTGTCCCCCACGGCCACGCCTGCGGCCGTTCTGACGATTATTGATCAAATGCCACCGTCCTTACGCAGTGTCTCAAGCCCCCTGTCCCTCAGGCAGTCAGGGCAGCGCTCCCAGCGGGAGGCTGGCTCCTGACCCTCTCGTTCCGGTCTGCGCCTGAGCGCCTATCGAACGGCCGATTGCGTCGGGGGTCGGAACGGGAAGCGCTCGGCAGCTGATCTGGAGCGGCCCGGTCCTGGCACTGATGTAATGCGCGCAAGTCTTTCTGCCAAGTGAATTTGTTCAAATCCAGGTTAACAGCAGCGCGCGGTCGCGGCCACCAAGGTCCTGGGCGACGCGAGCACCGAGACCGTCACGCGCCAGCAAGGCGACCACGGCATTTGCTTGCGACGGCCCGATCTCGACCGCTGCAAGACCGCCCGGATTGAGCAGCCCTGGCAACTGCGGCGCCAGTTCCCGGTATGCGCCGAGCCCCTCCTCGCCCGCGAACAATGCCTCGTCGGGCTCGTATTCCGCAACACCGCGGCCGAGCTCGGCACCGTCGGCGATATAGGGCGGGTTGCACAGCAGTAGATCGAAGCGCTCGGTAATTCCGGCCGCCCAGTTGCCCTGGCGAAGCGTGCTTCGATTGTCGAAGCCCAGCCGACGGGCATTCGCCGCGGCGTAGGAAAGCGCCTGGCGGGAGAGATCGATGCCGATCCCGGTCGCTTCGGGCCAGATGTCGAGTGCGGCGAGCAGTAGTGTTCCCGGCCCCGTGCCGAGGTCGAGGATTCGTCCCGGTCCCGACTTTCCCTCGAAGTGTTCGATCGCGGAACTGATCAGCACCTCGCTGTCTGGTCTCGGCACGAGCACGCCGGGCCCGACGTGCAGCTCGATGTTCCAGAATGCGCGGCGGCCGGTGATATAGGCGACGGGCTCGCCCCGCTTTCTTCGCTCGACCATGTCCCAAAAGCGCTGCGGAACGGCCCGGCTCGGCGGCGACAGGATCAATTTGTCGCGGTCAATATGCAGCGCCTCCGCCATCAGCAGCTCGGAATCGAGGCGCGCGGTGTCGCTGGTCGGTTCGAGCTGGCGCGCGGCGTCGGCCAGCGCGCGTGCGATCGCCTTCACTGCTCGTCGAGACCGGCGAGCCGCTCGGCCTCGTCTTCGGCGACCAGGGCTTCGACGATCTGGCCGAGACCGGGGCCCTCCAGGACTTCCTCGAGCTTGTGAAGTGTCAGGTTGATGCGATGGTCGGTGATGCGGCCTTGCGGGAAGTTGTAAGTGCGGATGCGTTCGGAGCGGTCGCCCGAGCCGACCATCGACTTCCGGGCGCCGGCGCGCTCGCTCGCCAGCCGCTCGCGCTCCAGCTCGAACAGGCGGGTGCGGAGCACCTTCAGCGCCTTGGCCTTGTTCTTGTGCTGCGATTTCTCATCCTGCTGGATGACCACCAGCCCGGTCGGCAAGTGCGTGATTCGCACGGCGCTGTCGGTGGTGTTGACGGACTGCCCGCCCGGCCCCGAGGAGCGATAGACGTCGATCCTCAAGTCCTTGTCGTCGATCTGGACGTCAACGTCCTCGGCCTCAGGAAGGACGGCGACGGTCGCGGCGGACGTGTGAATGCGGCCGCCGCTTTCCGTCGCGGGAACGCGCTGGACCCGATGGACCCCGCTTTCGAACTTGAGGTGGGCGAACACCCCGGCGCCGCTGATCGACGCGACCGCTTCCTTGTAGCCGCCGAGTTCGGACGCGCTGGCGGAGATCAGCTCGAACCGCCAGCCCTGCGTTTCCGCGTACCGCTGGTACATGCGCAGCAGATCGCCGGCGAACAATGCGGCCTCGTCGCCGCCGGTGCCGGCGCGGACCTCGAGCATCGCCGCGCGCTCATCGGCGGCGTCGCGAGGCAGCAGCCGCACCGCGAGCGCGCGTTCGGCAAGCGGCAGCTTGTGCCGAATCTCGTCGGCCTCGGCGGCGGCCATTTCCTTGAGCTCCGCCTCGGCGGCCGGGTCGGCGACCATACCGTTCAACACTTCGAGCTCCGCCCGTAGACGGCGCACCTCGCGTGCGGCGTTGGCGACCGGCTCGATCGCCGCATAATCCTTCGATAGCCGCACAAACTCGTCTGGCGCGAGGTTCGGCGCCGCCATCGCCGCGGCCAGCTCGTGCCGGCGGGCCTCGATCGACGCGATCCGCTCGGAGGAAATCTGGGTCATCGTCCGATCGCTTCGGCAAGGAGGTGGAGCGAAACGGCGCGCTGCTCGCCGGACATGAGGTCCTTGAGTTGGCCCTCGCCGCGATCGAGCTCTTCGTCGCCTATAATCAGCGCATAGCGAGCGCCAGACGCATTCGCGCGGCTCATCCGCTTCTTCATGTTGCCACGATACCCGAGCTCGGCAGCCACGCCGGCCGCACGCAGTCCGGCAGCAATGCGCGTCGCCTCGGCATCGGCACGATCGCCCAGCGGCACGATTGCGATGTCCGACCGTTCGGCCTTCGGCGCGTCGATCATCATCGCCAGCCGCTCGATGCCCGCGGCCCAGCCGACCGCTGGGGTATGCGGTCCGCCGAGAGCCTCGATGAGGCCGTCATATCGCCCACCGGCGAGCACCGTCCCCTGCGCGCCAAGCCGGTCGGTGACGAACTCGAACGCCGTGTGACGGTAGTAATCGAGGCCGCGCACCAGCCGGGCGTTCCGCGTCCACGCCACACCGGCCGCGTCCAGCCCCCTGGTCACCGCCTCGAAAAAGGCACCGGCTTCGGCCGACATATGCGCGTCGATGTCCGGCGCGGCGTCGGCGATCGGCCGGTCGCGCGGGTCCTTGCTGTCGAGGATCCGCAGCGGATTCTTCTCGAGCCGCGTCTGGCTGTCCTCCGAAAGGTCGCCGCGATGCTTGTCGAAATGCGCGACCAGACCCGACCGCCATGAATCGCGGGTCGCGCTGTCACCAAGCGTATTGAGCTGCAGCGTCACCCCCTCGGCAATCCCGAGCTCCCGCAGCAGCTGGTCTCCAAACGCCAGCAATTCGACATCCGCCTGCGGCTCGCCGGCGCCGATGATCTCGGCGTCGAGCTGGTGGAACTCACGGAAGCGGCCCTTCTGCGGCCGCTCGTAGCGGAAGGCCGAGCCCCAGGTTGCAACCTTCAGCGGCGCATATTGCTGCCAGCCCTCCGAAAGGTAGGCGCGGCAGATCCCGGCCGTGAACTCGGGCCGAAGGGTGATCCCCTCGCCGCCGCGGTCCTCGAACGAATACATCTCCTTGGAGACAACATCAGTGGTCTCGCCCATGGTTCGGGCGAACACGCCGGTCTGTTCGATCACCGGCACCTCGACGCGCTTGAAGCCATAGAGCCGGCGTACGCGATCGAAGGCACCGATCACCGCGTGCAGGCGGTCGGCGTCCTCTCCAAGCAGGCTTTGAGTGCCGCGAACCGGCTGAAGTGAGCTCATCGGCGCGCGCTTAAGCGGTTCGGCGTTTGGCGGCAATCAGCGGGTGCCTGCCCCCTGCTGTTGACGATCCTGGAACTGCCGCCGAAAATACGCCGGCGAGGGCAGGAACAGCTTGCGGATGCTGATCATCACCGTGCGGCCGAGGGGATCGATCAGCTGTGGCTGATAGCTGAGGGGCACGGCGCCGGAAGCGTCGCGCACGTTCGGGCGGCTGTTGAACAGGTTGGTGACCTGGAAGCGCACCTGCGTGCTGCGCAGCCACGGATGCTTGACCACGACCTCCGGAATATCGCCCGGATTCGCGAACAAGGTCAGGTTGAAGGTCGCGAGCGGCGAGAAATGCAGGTTGTCCCCAGTGAGGCTGGTGACTGTCGTCCCGCTGCGCCAGTTCGCCCCGAGACGGGCGCCGAGACCGTTGTTGAAATAGCCGGCCTGCGCCTCGACCGAGTGGCGCGGAGTGCCGCCGCTTTCCCCAGCGGCGCCGCCGTGGAGATAGTCGATCTCCTGAACGCCCGGCGCAATCGACACCTTGTCAACAAAGGTGATGGTGTCGGTCAGCGAGAATTGCAGCCGGCCGCGATTGGTGCCGCCGCGGCCACCGAAGAATCCCCCCCCGCCGCCGCGGCCGTTACCAAAGCCGCCACCGCCGAAACCGCCGAAGCCGCCGGCCGGGGAACCGCCGGGTGCCGGTCCACCCGCATCCGGCGGTGGCGGCCCGCCAGCGGGAGGCGCACCCGCTGCTGTCGGGCTACCGTCGGCATTCCGGGGCGAGCCGGGCCCCCGTGCAGCGCCGGCCGAAGGCGCACCTTGCGGCCCCGTCCTGCCAAAACCGAACTGCGCGCGCATTTGCGCGCGCATCTGGTCCATCACCGCCTGCGAGGGGCGATGCGACTTGAGCGGATGCGAGAAATCGAAGCCGACGCGGAGCGTATCGCGCTGCGAGCGGTCGAAATTCACCGGGCGCAGATCGACCTGGGTCAGCTGGCGGCGACAGTTGGTGCCTTCCGGGTCGCACACCGTGCCGTACGTGAAGCGGTCCGGGAAGGCGGACTCGATTTGCTGCGTCACCGTGATGTCGGAGATCGGCCGGGCGATCGTCTGATGGACGAAATCGGCACGGAACTTGAGGTCGGTGCTTTGCCACGGCTGCCAGTTGGTGCCGAACTTGAACACGCTGCGCCGGTCGGATTGAAGGCCCGGATTGCCGCCGGTGATCGAGGTCACAAGCACCGTCTGTCCGGTCGTGAAATCGAAGATGCGGGTGTTCGGGGTCTGGAGCACCGGATCGCCCAACTGCTGGATGGTCGGCGCGCCCTCCTCTCGCGTCCAGCTGCCGATGAAACTCAGCCGGTCGACGGGCGACATATTGAAGCCTGCGCCGAGCGTGGTCAGGGTGCCGAAATCCGATAGCTGCTGGACCTCGGCATTGGCGTTCAGGGTGAGATTACCAAGCGCGCTGAAATCACGTCCCCGGTGGGAGATGGGCAGGTCGGCGTTGATCGCTGCAGTGCCCGCCGTGCGTCCGAGCGAGGTCCTCGCCGTGGCGAGATCGCTCTCGCTGTTGAGGTGCGACGTGCTTCCGCCGACGCGGACGGTCGTGGTCGCCATCCCTCCAGGCAGCTTGAACAGGTTGCCGTTCGCCGTCGCCATGAAGTCGCTCGAAATCGTATCCTCGTGTGCGCGCAGATTGCCCTGGTCGACATTTGTCCGGGTGGTGTCGTGACCGATGTCGGCATTGCCGGTGACGCTCCAGCGCCAGTCCCACTTGTCCCAGTTGAGCGCGACGCCGGCGTGCGCCGTGTCGGACGTAGTCTTCCGGCCCAGCGCCTCGAGAAGGGTGTCGGAGAGACCGATCAACGACCGGCCGTCCGTATGCTCGACCTCCGTGTTCAAGGTCGCCGAAACATCGCCCAGCACCTGGCGGTTGAACGTCGCCCCCGCGCGAAGGTCGCGCTTGGATCCGAGCAGCGACCGCGCGGCCAATTCCTGCTCGGCAGTCGCGCCGGCGATCGGGTCCTCAGTCAGCAGGATATTGCGGTCGGACTCCCGCAGCATTCCATTGCCGGCCGCATGCAGATTGAGGGTCGTCCGGCTGTTCTTCTGAATCATCAGCCGGGTAAGGTCGCCGGTGCCAGCGGCGTAGCCTCCCTGCGTCGCGGTTGTCACGCCGACTTGGGCGGTGGTCGAGCGGAAGCGCTGTCGAAGGACGAAGTTCACCACCTTCTGGTTCGCACTGTAGCCATATTTCAGCGCGACTTCCTCGGGCAGGATGTCGACCCGCTCGATCGCTTCGGTCGGGATGTCGCGGAGCTCGCGGAAGCTGGAGATACGCTGACCGTTCAGAAGGAAAATCGGCTGCTCGCCGCCACGTCCGCGAGCGCTTCCGATCTGGGGCGCGAGCGCGTCGAGCAACTCGTCGATACTAGTCGCCCCGGTCGCCCGGACGTCGCGCGCATCCAGCGTGTTTTCGGGCGGGATATCGCCGACGACCGATCCGCGCGGCCTGCTGCCCGTGACGACAATCGCGGGAAGCGCATCGCCCTCGTCATCGGTCGTGTCGCCCGCTTCGGCATCGGCAGGCGGGGATGCCGCCGGCTGCGCCGAAGCCGGTTGCGACGGGCCCGCCAGGGCAGGCTGCGCAGGGGGCGGCTGGCTCGGCGAAGCGTCGATCGGCGATGTCGATCCCGCCGGAGGGGTCTGGGCGAGCGCCGGCGAGACGAAGGCGGCTCCGGCCAGCAGCGCGCCCAGGCTGATTGGTGAATTCATGGGCTGCCGCCTATCCCCGGCAAGTGAACGAAGGCTGACAACGCCATGTCCTTCGACAAAGTGCCGAGGAGCACCGACGAACGGCCGTGGCGAGCGCGTTGCATCGTCGGCGCATCCGTATGTAGATGTCGGCTTCGCGTCCCCTTGCCTTTCATTTCACCCGAGGAGTTGCCTGATGCGCCGAGCCGCGCTTGCACTGCTGATGATCACCGCGGCGACTTCGCCCGCAATCGGCCAGATCGTTCCGCCGCAGAACAGCAAGCCGCAGCCGACGCCCAAGGTCGACCGGATCCCGCCGGCACGCGATGTCGCCTATCCCGGCACCATCCAGCTCACCGTCGACGCGTCGGATGTGACCCGCGCCATCTTCCGCGTCCACGAGCAAGTGCCTGTTACCGGGCCCGGCGATCTCGTGCTGCTCTATCCGCAATGGCTGCCGGGCAACCATTCGCCATCCGGACAGATCAACAAGGTCGCTGGCTTCCGGGCCACCGCAGGCGGGCGCGAGCTCAACTGGACCCGGGATTCTCTCGACGTCTATGGTTTCCACGTCGCGGTTCCCGAGGGCGTGAGCGCGATCGACGTGGACTTCCAGTATCTGTCGCCGACTGCCGGCAACCAGGGCCGTGTCGTCGCAACACCCGACATGGCGAGCATCGAGTGGATCGCCAACTCGATGTATCCGGCCGGATATTTCGTCCGCGACATCCCGGTCCAGGCCTCCGTAATCGTTCCGACCGGCTGGAAGGTGGCGACCGCGCTGCGGCCGGCCGCAGAGACCGGCAACCGCATCGACTATCCGGTCACCAGCTATGAAATCCTGATGGATTCGCCGCTGATCGCCGGCGCGCATTACCGGCGCTTCCCGCTCAGCCCCGACGTCAGCCTTGACGTGATTGCCGACACCGAGGCGGAGCTTGCCGCCAAGCCCGAGCAGATCGCCGCTCACCGGCGGCTGGTCGAGCAAGCGGTAAAGGCATTCGGGGCGCAGCATTACGATCATTACGACTTCCTGTTGACGATCTCGGACGAGCTCGGCGGCGAAGGGCTGGAGCATCATCGCAGCTCCGAGGACGGCACCGATCGCGGCTATTTCACGAACTGGGACGAGCGCCTTCGGGATCGCAACCTGCTGCCGCATGAGTTCAGCCACAGCTGGGACGGCAAGTTCCGCCGCGGCGCGGACCTGTGGACACCCGACTATCGGACCAAGATGGAAGACAGCCTGTTGTGGGTCTACGAGGGGCAGACCCAGTTCTGGGGTTATGTCCTCGGCGCCCGCTCGGGGATGCTGTCGAAGCAGGACACACTTGACGCGATCGCCAGCGTGGCCGCCGGCTACAGCACCGGCACCCCGGGCCGCTCGTGGCGGGCGCTGGTCGACACGACCAACGATCCCATTATCGCTCAGCGCGCTCCGGCGCCGTGGGGAAGCTGGCAGCGCGCCGAGGATTATTACAGCGAGGGCCAGCTCATCTGGATCGACGTCGACCGGATCATCCGCGAGCAATCGGGCGGCAAGCGCTCGATCGACGATTTCGCGCGAGCCTTCTTCGGCGTGCGCGATCGCGATTACGGTGAGCTCACTTATACGTTCGACGACGTCGTCCGGACGCTGAACGCGGTCCAGCCCTACGACTGGCGCAGTTATCTGCAGCACCGGGTGTACGACATCGCCCCGCGGGCGCCGCTCGAGGGGATCACCAAGGGCGGGTATCGGCTCGTCTTCACGAGTGAGCCGACCAAGTGGATCAAGATGGCCGAGGCGCAGCGCAAGTTCAGCGATTTCACCTACTCAGGCGGATTTGCAGTCGCGCCCGACGGGCACGTGGCCAGCGTGCTGTGGGGCGGCCCGGCTTATGCTGCCGGACTCACGATCGGCAGCCAAGTGATGGCTGTGAACGGACGGACTTTTGACCCGGATGCGCTGAAGGAGGCGATCAAGGCGGCGAACGGAACCACGGCGCCGGTCGCTCTGCTGATCAAGCAGGACGACGTGTTCCGCACCGTCAATGTCGATTGGCACGGCGGACTTCGCTATCCGCGGCTGGTGAAGGCCGGGACGGGCCGGGGCACGCTCGACGCACTGCTCACGCCACGCTGAGGCGTGCAGGACCCAAGAAAATCGGGATGGTGCTGACCGCCTTCGATGCCGCATGACGGCCGGGTGGCTCTTGCGTTCAATCAGCCGATGGCATCCGACACGCTTCATCTCGATCGCTTGACGGACGCGGAGCGGCGCGTCCTGCGGATGCTTGCGGAAGGCCATACCGCGAAGAGCATCGCACGGGCGACTGGCTCGACGCCGGCTGCGGTCAACGAGCGGCTGCGGCAGGCGCGGCGCAAGACCGGGGTCGGAAGCAGCCGCGAGCTGGCGCGGCTGATCCGCTCGCAGGAATCTCGTCACGACGAAATCGGGATGGCCACGGCGCGGCGGCCCGTGGCACCGATCGCGGAACCTGCTGCCGAGCCGTTGCGGCCGCAGACGGAGGTGATCGGCATGATCGCGTTGTTCTTCGTTGCGGTTGTCGGCTCAGCCATGTTCCTCTCCCATGCGCCGGCTCCGGACAAGCAGATCGACCCGCTGCTCGGCGCGCCCATGCAAAAGGGCCCCGACCCGGCGGAGCTGCATTCGAGAGTGCGCGCGGAGGCGCGAGACCCGGCGTGGGCGCCGCGAATGGAGGCGGCGGTGCGCGCAAGACTCATGCAGGTTCCGCTGGTCGGGATCGGCGGCAATATGCTTCGAGTGATCTGCGCCACAACCATCTGCGAGGCTGGCGGCACGTTGCTGCCGCCCGCGTCGAAGGAGGAGCAGGCGGACCTGCGTTCGAGGTTCAACAGGACCGTCAGCGACTTGCAGGCGCCGCCCCTGCGCGACGATCTTGCGAAGAAAGGATTGGCCAGCGACGGTGGCTCGTTCATGGGCGGCAAAGGCAAGCCCGACCGCCTCGTGTTCCTGCTGTACTACCTGCGGACGCCTGAGCCGCCTGCGGCAGCGGCGCGCCGGTGACGGCACCCGAGCGGGGCGGATGTTTGTAGCCGATCCGCCCGCGGTCACGGCGCCGGCGCAGCGTGCCGACCAACTGGACGTGATCGAGGTCGTGGGCACCCGTCGCGGACAGGCGCTAAAGATCGATCGCCGGACCTACCAAGTGCAGCAGACGCCGCATTCGCGGCAGAAGGACGCAATTCAGCTGCTGCGCGGGCTGCCTGCGGTCACGGTCTCGCCCGACGACAGCATCGCGCTTCTGGGCAGCAGCAATGTCCGGATCTTCGTCGATGGCCGGCCCTACCTCGGCGATTCGACGCAGTTCCTGCGAACCCTCCACGGCAGCGACGTCGAGCGGATCGAGATCATGACCAATCCGTCGGCCCAATATTCCGCCGAGGGCAGCGCCGGGATCATCAACTTCGTCCTCCGAAAGACGCAGGCCCGCCGCGTGTCCGGGACGGTGAGCGGCGAGATCAGAACGCCGCCGGCTGGACACATCGAGGGAAGCGTCAAGTTCAAGAAGGGCAAATGGACGCTGGAAGTTGCCGGAGAAGCGGAGAGCGGGCGCGGCCGCTCGACCTATGGCAAGGTGCGAAGCATCGAGCGGGTACCCGGCGGGCAGGCGATCGTGGACGAAGAACGGGGCGGCGGCCCATCGCACGAGCATTCCGCGTATGGCAGTGCCAAGGTCACCTACGACATCGAACCGAAGACCAGCATTTCGGCGAATGTCATCGGGATTTCGTACAACGACAACTCGCTGAACCGCGGCCATTTCCGCGCCGTAACGCCGGACTTCGCACCGTTCGACGAGCACCAGATGTACGCGACATCCGGCGGGTTCCTGATCGGCGAGCTTGCCCTCGACCACAAGGGCTCAAGGGACGGCGAGACACTGACCGCCAGCCTCACGGCGTCGCGCAACCCAAGGCAACCGGAAACGGATTCGTCGGAGTTCAGCACCGGAGGATCCCTGTTCACCGAACGGGTGAAAGGATTTTACGAACAGAAGGGCCAGGTCGACTGGCAGCACCCCATGGGCAAGGGGCAGATCCTGTCGCTCGGCGGCGTCTGGGACCGGTCGAAGATCACCGAGCGATATCATTTCACGGGCACAGGGACGGGCGGTCTCCCGGGATTCACCGCGGCTCACCAATTCGCCGGCGTCGACGACCGGCTGTCCGCCTACGCGACCTTCCAGCAGCCGGTCGGCAGCTGGACGGTGATGCCCGGTTTGAGGATCGAACGCGACAATCGCCGCATTTCGAGCCTCGGCCACCCGGATGTGACCGTCGACCGTACCGACGTCTTTCCGACGCTGCACATCGACCATGCGCTCAGCAAGGAGATCAATCTCACGCTCAGCTACAGCAAGCGGATCGATCGACCTGAGCTCAACGAGCTAAGGCCCTATGCGGTCGTCGAGGACGTGCTCAACGTGAAGCAGGGCAACCCGCACCTGCAGAATCAGTCGACCGACGCCTATGAAGTCAACCTGCACTATCATCGGGGCAAGCTGGACGGCGGGGTCATCCTCTACGACCGCGAGACCAGTCGGCTGTGGAGCACTGCCTATACGGTGGTGGACGGGATCAACGTCTTCAGTCAGGTCAACTCAGGCCATAGCCGGGACAGCGGTGCCGAGATCGACCTCAGCACGCCGGTTGCCGGGAGGGTCAAGGTCAGCGGAAACGTGAACCTGTTCGATCAGCGCGTCCCCGTGGACAGTGCGGCCGGGCGAGCGACGGCCGAGCAATTCCGGTTCACCACCAATACGACGCTGGAATGGGACGGGCCGGACCGCGGCGACCGGCCGGGCGATGTCGCTCAACTGCAGTGGATGTACAACAGCCCGTACCGGCAGTTCGACATCCGCTATTCCGCCTGGAACTGGCTGAGCCTGTCGTACACGCACAGCTTCGGCCACACGCTGGCGCTGACGGGAACCGCCAACTACCAGTCGCTCAACCGCCATTACCTCGATGCGCCGCTGGTGCAGGAGCGCTTCTGGGTCCGGCGCCCGGTGGAGTTCAAGCTCAAGCTCCTGAAGACATTCGGCAAGCCCTAGCTGCCGGCGACCGCCGTCTGCCGGTTCATCGAACAGATGTTGGGCACTCGACCCGGCTCGCCTACCTGAAAGCTTGAACCGGGAATCATGGATTCAGGGCAAGGGGGACACATGCTCGAGATCGCCAATCTGTCGCACACCTATGCGAACGGGACCATCGCACTGGATGATGTCAGCCTGTCGATCCCGCGCGGCATGTACGGCCTGCTTGGTCCCAACGGCGCCGGCAAGTCGACCCTGATGCGGACAGTGGCAACGCTGCAGCAGCCAACCGCGGGCAGCATCCGCTTTGGCGATATCGACGTTCTTGCAAGCCCGGACGCGCTTCGACGCACGCTCGGCTACCTGCCGCAGGATTTCGGCGTCTACCCGCGGGTATCGGCCTATGCGATGCTCGACCAGATGGCGGTGCTGAAGGGCATCACCGGCAAGGGCGAGCGCAAGAGCGTCGTCGATACCTTGCTTGCCCAGACCAATCTGTGGACGGTCCGCGACAAGTCGATCGCAGGATTTTCGGGCGGGATGCGGCAGCGGTTCGGGATCGCCCAGGCTCTGATCGGCAACCCCGAACTCATCATCGTCGACGAGCCCACTGCCGGCCTCGACCCCGAAGAGCGCAACCGCTTCCTCAACCTGCTTGCCGGCATCGGCGACAATGTCGTGGTCATCCTGTCGACCCACATTGTCGACGATGTCGCCGATCTGTGCCCGCTGATGGCGGTGCTGGCGAACGGACGGGTGCAGCTGCAGGGCAAGCCGGGCGACCTCATCGCCGCGACGCGCGGCCACATCTGGCGCAAGGTGATCGACCGCAACGAGCTCGACGACTATCAGAGGCGGTTCGAGGTCATCTCGACCCGTCTGTTCGCCGGCCGCTCCGTGATCCACGTGCTCTCGGACAGCCAGCCTGAGGGGTTCGAGGCGGTCGAGGGCGGGCTCGAGGACGTCTATTTCTCGACCCTCTCCACGCTTCGCCGCGCGGCCTGAGGGGGACTGGTCCATGACCCTGGGAATTGCCGGCTTCGAGCTCCGGTACCAGCTTCGCAACCCCGTCTTCTGGGTCGCCGTCGCGATCTTCTTCCTCATGGGGTTCGCAGTCACGGCGAGCGAAAATCTTCGTATCGGGACGCCCGGCGCGGTCCATGAGAATGCGCCCTACGCGATCGCAGTCGCGACCGCGGCCTTTTCGCTTTTCTACCTGTTCGTGATCACCGCGTTCGTCGCCAACGCAATCGTCCGGGACGACAGCAGCGGCTTCGCGCCGATCGTCCGAGCGACCTCGGTTACGGGCACGCAGATCGTGATTGGGCGCTTTCTTGGCGGGCTGCTGATTGCGTGGCTCGGCTATCTTTCGGTGCCGGTCGGAATGGCGATGGGATCGATCATGCCATGGGTCGATCCGGAAACGGTCGGCCCGCAGAACATCAGCTATTACGCCTGGAACTTCGCACTGTTCGCGATCCCCAACATCTTCCTGATGAGCGCGGTACTGTTCGCACTAGCGACCGTGCTGCGGTCGATGATGGCGGCCTACATCGGCGCGATCGTGGTCGTCATGGGTTACCTCGTGACGACCAACACGCTCGCTCAGAGGATCGAACTGCGCCAGGCCGTCGCTCGCTGGGAGCCGCTCGGAACCGGAGCGCTCGCGGACGCGACCCGCTACTGGACGCAGAGCGAGATGAACAGCCGGCTGATCGAGCTTGGCGGGAGCATGTTGTTCAATCGCGCCTGGGCGATCCTGCTCGGCCTTGCCTTCCTCGGCTTCACCTTGTGGCGTTTCTCGATGACCGAGCGCGCGCCGTCGAAATGGCGGCTGAAGAGGCTCGCACGCCGGCAGGCGCGAGAAGAGCGCCTCGCCAGCGCGGCGCCGGAGCTCGGTGGCGAGGGCGTCACGGTTCGCAATCTCCATCCGTCGCGCTGGACGCAGTTCATGGCACGGCTTCGGATCGAGGTGCGGCAGGTGCTGACCAGCCCGGGCCTTAGCGTCCTGACGTTGCTTGCGATTGCATTCACGGCGTTGGTCCTGTGGGTGGCGCGCGCGCAATACGGGACGTCGGACCACCCGACGCTTGCAGCGACGATCGAGGGGGTCACCGGCGGGTCGGCCGCGTTCCTGCTGATGATCGCGACATTCTACGGCGGTGAACTCGTCTGGCGCGAACGCGACCGGAAGGTCAACGAACTCATCGACTCCACCGCCGTGCCCAGCTGGGTGATGACGGTCCCGAAGATGATCGCGATCTTCCTGGTGCTTCTGGTCGTCAATGTCGCGGCGGCGCTGACCGGTGTCGTCTATCAGCTGGTCGAAGGCGCGCACGTGCTTGGCCTTCCCCAATATGTCACCTGGTTCATTATTCCGGCGGCGATCGACGGACTCTTGATCGCGATCCTGGCGATCGCCGTGCAGGTGCTCAGCCCGAACAAGTATCTGGGCTGGGGACTCCTGCTGATCTGGTTCATCAGCGGCATCTTCCTGCGCAACATGGGCTACGGCGACCCGCTGTACATGTACGACGGGACGCCGATCGTGCCGCTGAGCGATTTTGTCGGCGTCGGCAGCTTCTGGAAGGGCGCGGCGCTGTTCCAGTTCTACTGGTTCTGCTTCGCGATCCTGCTGGCGGTTGTCGCGCACCTGCTGTGGCCCCGCGGCACCGACCTCGCGCTGCGGACGAGGCTTCGCCGCGCGCCCCGGCTGGCCTCCGGCGGCCTGCTTGCCCTGGCGGGTGTCGCCGCCGTCGCGATGGCCGCGAGCGGCGCCTATGGCTACTACAACATCAAGGTCCTCAACCGCTACCAGACGAGCGACGAGGCCGAGAAGTTCGCTGCCGACTACGAGCGCAAGTTCCTGAAATACGAGAAATTGCCGCAACCGGCGATCACCAAGGTCACGCTCGACGTGCACCTGATGCCAAGGGACCGGATGCTCGTCACCGATGGCCGGTACGACCTCGTCAACAAGACCAGTGCCCCGATCGCCGAGATCCATGTCCGCAAGGGCAGCCAGTCGACGGAATGGCTGAAGCTCGACGTCGCCGGCGCGCGCCTTGCCAGCGATGACGAGAAATTCGGCTATCGCATCTACCGGTTCGACCGGCCGCTCGCGCCGGGCGCCACGACCAGCCTCAGCTTCCGGACCCGCATCTGGCACCGCGGATTCCCGGCGTTCAGCCCGCCGACCGACGTGATCGAAAACGGCACCTTCGCGAACAATTTCGTGTTCGCGCCGATTATCGGCATGAACCGCAACAGCCTGTTGAGCGACCGCTCGCAGCGGCGTCGGCAGCACCTGCCGCCGGAGCTGCGGCCGGCGAAGCTGGAGGACCTGTCGGCGACGGGCCATAACTATCTTGCGTCGGACTGGGTGAAGTCGGACATCCGGCTGACGACCGACGCCGACCAGACGCCAATCGCGCCAGGAAGCCGGGTGTCGGACGTAACCCGGCAAGGGCGACGCTCGGCGCGCTTCATCAGCACGGCTCCCATCCTCAACTTCTTCTCGATCCAGTCGGCGAGCTACGAGGCCGCGGAACGGCTGCACAACGGCCTCAGGCTGTCGGTCTATCATGTGCCCGGTCACGACTGGAACGTCGCCAAGATCCTGCGCGCGATGGCCACCGCACTCGACTATTACCGCGTGAACTTCGGGCCCTATCAGTTCGATTACGCCCGCGTTGTCGAATTCCCCGGCTACAAGAGTTATGCGCAGGCGTTCGCGGGGACGATGCCCTATTCAGAAACGATCGGGTTCAACGCCAACACCGACGATCCCACTAAGATCGACTTCACGACCTATGTCGTCGCGCACGAAATGTCGCACCAATATTGGGGCCACCAGGTCGTCGGGGCTAACATGCAGGGCGGGACGATGCTGAGCGAGACGCTCGCCCAATATTCCGCGCTGATGGTGATGAAGCACCTCTACGGGCCCGACAAGATCCGGCGCTTCCTCAAATATGAGCTCGACAACTATTTGACGAACCGGAAGGCCGAGGCGGTCGAGGAAGTCCCTCTCGAACGGGTCGAGGACCAGGCCTATATCCACTACCGCAAGGGCGCGGTCGTCATGTACTTGCTGCAGGAGCG
>NZ_JAFAVR010000202.1 GCF_019242355.1 Sphingomonas sp.
AACCGGCGATTGGAGCGCCGGAATCTACCGTCGCGGCTTGACGAATCTCAGCGCGTACTGATCCGTGTGGCCCTGGATCGACTTGTCGAAGATCGATTTCCTGTGGTCATCCGCAGGCCGATGAAGGAAGCGGCCTTCCGCGACCAACTTGAACCCGGCAGCGGTCACCTCGCGAATAACGACGGCCTTGTCGATCCGATGGACCTTCGCGATCTGCTCATCGGTCAGTCCGGGCAGCCCCTGATGGTCGAGGATGAAGAATGTCCCTCCCGGCTTGAGCGCCTTGAACACCGCGCGATCGAACGCGAGGGTGTCGACCTTGCCATATTGGGCGATCTTGAGGTCGTGATAGTTCTGCGTGACCCAAGCAAGGTCGAGCGGCTTCGGGAAATCGACGGTGCCGAACGGACGCGTGTCGACCGAGACATTCTTCCATCGCCCTTCCCCGAGCATGTCGGCGTTCGCCTTGACGGCGCCCTTCCAGCCCTGGTTTTCAACCGCGTACACATGGCCGGCGGAGCCGACGACGTCGCTCAGCATTCGCGTGAAATAGCCGCCGCCGGGATAGAATTCCCCGACCGTCATGCCGGGCCGGACGCCTGAAAAAGCCAGCGTGTCGGCCGGCTTGCGCAATCCATCGACCTTTCGTTGATCGGCGGGCCTGGCGCTGTCGCCGACGGCTCTCGCGATCACCGAATGCAGGGTCGCCGGCGCTGCCGCGATCGACAGGGGCGCCGACAGGCAAACGCACAGGAGTAGAGCGAACCTTCTCATTTTTACCTCCCTTTCGATTTCACCCCCAGATCTTCACGCGCTGATTGGGCGGCAGATACAGTTTCTGTCCCGGCTGGACGTTGAACGCGGGGTACCAGCTGTCGATGTTCCTGACCGTCTGCGCCCGGAATTGCTCCGGCGCGTGGCCGTTGGTGAGCACGATGTTGCGCAGCGCTTCCGGCCGCGACTTCACCGACCAGGACTGGCCGAAGGCGATGAAGAAACGCTGGTCGCCGGTGAAGCCGTTGATCGTCGGCGCCGGCTTGCCGTTCAGCGACGCCTTGTACGCCTCATAGGCCGCGCCCAGACCGGCGACGTCGGCGATATTCTCGTTGACCGTGAGCTTGCCGTTCACGTGCAGGCCGGGCAGCGCTTCATAGGCGTCGAACTGCTTGGCGAGCAGGTCCGCCTGCGCCTGGAACGCCTTGAAGTCGGCCGGAGTCCACCAGTTGCGCATCGTCCCCTGCGCGTCGAACAAGGCGCCGCCGGTGTCGAAGCTGTGGCTGATCTCGTGGCCGATGGTGGCGCCGATCGCGCCATAGTTGAACGCCGGGTCCGCCTTCGGATCGAAGAAGGGCTTCACCAGGATCGCCGCCGGGAAGTTGAGCGCGTTCTGCACCGGCAGGTTGACCGCGTTGACCAGCTGCGGCGGCATCCACCATTCCTTGCGGTCCATCGGCTTGCCGATCTTGGCGATCTGATGCTTGTACTCGGCAAGCGAAACCGCCTTCTGGTTGGCGTAGGCATTGTCGGCACTGATCTGGACGCCCGAATAATCGCGCCAGGTGTCGGGATAGCCGACGCCGACGACGATGTTCTGGACCTTCTTCAGCGCTTCCTGCTTGGTCGCCGGGCTCATCCAGCCAATCGCCTGGACGCGGCGCGCAAAGGCGGCCTTCAGATTGTCGACGATCGACTGGATCTGCGTCTTGGACGAAGCCGGGAAATATTTGTCGACATAGGCCTTGCCGACCGCGTCCTGCAGCGCGTTGCTGGTCGCGTTAAGCGCGAGCGCGTCACGCGGCCGCTCCTGGGGCGTGCCGGCAAGGGTGGTTCCGTAGAAAGCGAAATGCGCATCGCGGAACGGCTTGGGCAGGACCGCCGCGTGCTGGTTCAGCGTGTGGAACGCGAGCCAGTCCTTCCAGTTCTGCAGCGGCTCCGATCCGACCAGCCCGGCGAGCTTCGGGATCGAGGCGAAATGATAGGCGTCGAACTTCTGCGCGCCGCCAAGCTGCGCGGCATTGAGAAGCGCGGTCCAGTCGATGCCGGGCGCCTTCTGCTCCAGCTGCTGACGGGTCCAGACCTGGGCACCATTGGCGAAGTCCTCGCTTTGCTCGCGCGGTTCGTGCGCTTTGGCGATCTTCGTCTCGAGGTCGAGGATTCGGCCCGTAGCGCCGGCCGGGTCGGGATAGCCCGCGGCGGTCAGGATCTGCTGGACGTAGGCATGATATTTGTTCCGGGTGTCCGCCATTTTGGGATCGGCGGAGACGTAATATTGCGCGTCGGGGAGCCCGATGCCGCCCTGCATCAGATAGGGCAGCTGCTCGCCCGGAGTCGCCAGACCCTGCGTGACGAAAATGCCGAACAGGTTTTCGGTCGAGAAATTGGTCGCGTTCAGCGGATCGGTGTCCGACCG
>NZ_JAFAVR010000073.1 GCF_019242355.1 Sphingomonas sp.
ATCGGCATGGACAGGCTGGTCGAGATCGGCAGCATCCCGTCCCAGGTTGCCGAGGTGCTGCGCGCGGTCGTTGCCTGCCGCCGTAACGTGCTGATTTCCGGGGGGACCGGTTCGGGTAAGACGACCCTGCTGAACGCGATGTCGGAATATATCGACAACCGCGAGCGCATCGTCACGATCGAGGATTCGGCGGAGCTGCAGCTTCGGCAAGAGCATATCGCGCGACTGGAGACGCGGCCGCCGAATATCGAAGGAAGGGGAGAAATCACTCAGCGCGAACTGGTCAAGAATGCGCTTCGCATGCGGCCCGACCGGATTATCGTCGGCGAGGTCCGCGCCGGCGAGGCATTCGACATGCTGCAGGCAATGAATACCGGACATGATGGATCGATGACCACCGTTCACGCGAACAGCCCGCGCGATGCCCTGTCGCGGGTCGAGCAGATGATCGGCATGAGCGGCATCGACATTCCGATCCGTTCGTCGCGGGCGCAGGTTGCCTCAGCGATCAATGTCGTCGTGCAGGTGCAGCGGCTCGCGGACGGCCGGCGTCGGCTGGTCAGCCTGTCCGAGATCACGGGCATGGAAGGGGACGTGATCACAATGCAGGAAATCTTCCGCTTCCGTCAGACCGGCCGAAGCAATGACGGCCAAATTCTGGGCCGCTTCGAAGCGACCGGCATTCGGCCTCGCTTCGTCGAGCAGGCGGTCGCGCACGGCATTTCCCTCTCGCCCGACCTGTTCCGACCCGACGCGAAGTTCGAAGCATGACCCCGACCTCCATCAGGGCGCTGATCCTCGTCTGCATCTTTGCGGCGGTGGTGCTTGCGGTGGAAGTGGCTGTGCGGTGGTTCGCCAACAATCGTGCCGGCGCGAAGGCGATCAACCTGCGGCTCGGGATGATCGGCCGTGGACGCAGCCATGGGGAAACCATGAATCTGTTGCGTCGAACCCGGTCGGCGATCCCGAACGGGCTTCCGCCGGTCATCGAAGGTTGGGCGCGCAGCCTCGAGCGGATGCTGATGCAGGCACAGGTCACGCTCGACACGCCGCGTCTGATGCTGATCCTCCTCGTCGCGCCCATCGCGATTTTCTTCCTGCTGACACTGTTCATGGCGGTGTCGCACATGGCGATCGGCTTCGGCCGAATTCTCATCAGCGCGACATTCGCGTACGCGATTGGAGCGGCGCTCCCACTGATGGTCCTGAGCGCCCGGGCGAACCGCAACCGCAAGAAGATCCAGGATCAGTTCCCGGTCGCGCTCGACGTTTTCGTCCGTGGCCTCCGCGCGGGCCACCCAATCGCCGCCGCGCTCGACTTGCTCACCGTCGAGATGCCCGACCCCATTGGCTCTCAGTTCGGGCTCGTCGTCGACGAGGTAACCTATGGTGCCGAGCTCCGCGATGCCTTGCAGAGCATGGCCGACCGCTGGGACCTCGAGGACATGCGGATGTTCGTCGTATCGCTGTCGGTGCAGACGGAGACAGGCGGCAACCTCGCCGAGATTCTCGAGAATCTGTCGAAGATCATTCGCGAGCGGCAGTCGATGATGCTGAAGGTCCGAGCGCTGTCGAGCGAGGGGCGGATGACCGCGATCATCCTGACCGTGCTGCCGATCTTCACTTTCTGCCTGCTGTTCCTGATCAATCCCAGCTTCTTTCTGGACGTTGCGGCGGACCCCTGGTTCATTCCTGGCTTCAGTTGCCTGCTCGTCCTCTACCTCATTGGCTTCTTCACCATCCGAAAGATGGTGGACCTCAAGGTCTGACGCATGTTCGAGATCATCGCCGAGAACACTGTCCTTCGCCTCCTGCTGCTGGCGCTTGTCTTCGCCGGGGTCGCCGTGGCGACCTTCTTCGGGGCCCGAGGGTTCGCGATACGCCAGCAAACGCGCCGCCGTCTCATACAGGACGGCCCCGCCGTCACCGGAAGCTCGCAGATCACCGGATCGCTGCGTGCCGAAAGTGTCGAGAGCGTCTGGCTGAACCTCGTCAATTCCATCGAGAAGTCCGGGTTGAGCCTTGGCGACACGAAAGACGACGCGCTTCGCCAAAGAATGATCGCGGCTGGGTTCAGCGCTCCCTACGCGCCGCGGGTGTACACTCTCGTACGGTTGGTGCTCGTCATCGGACTTCCGGTGCTGATCTTCACCCTGTTCTGGCTGACCCATTCGACGCCGAGCCTCTTCAAGCTCTACCTGATGCTGATCATCCCCGCGACGCTTGGTCTCTACCTGCCGAACCTTTACGTGCGCGCGCGGGCCGACCGGCGCCAGCGCGAATTGATCAATGCCTTTCCGGATGCACTCGACCTGATGCTGGTCTGCGTCGAAGCCGGCCTCGGCCTCGAAGCGGCATTCGCACGCGTTGGAATGGAGATGACCACTTCGCACCCGCTGCTGTCGCAACAGTTTGCGTCGGTCGTGCTCGAGCTTCGCGCCGGCCGGAGTTACGAGGACACGCTGCGGCGGCTCGCGCAGCGATCGGGTGCTGACGAGATTCGCGCCTTCGCGACCTTGCTCATCCAGTCGACCAAGCTTGGCTCGTCGATTGCGCAGACGCTGCGGGTCTATGCGTCCGAGATGCGCGAGCGCCGCCGCATGCGCGCCGAGGAGAAGGCGCACCGCCTGCCGGTGCTGATCTCGATCCCGCTGGTTGCTTGCATGCTGCCGTGCATGATCGGCGTGCTGATGCTGCCGGCGGCAATCCGGGTCGTTCGCGCGGTGGTTCCGGCACTTCACGGGGGAGGATGACGATGCGTCTGGGAACGGGGATTGCATTCGCGGCAATGGTCGGGGCCCTAGCCGGGTGCGCGGCGAAGGACAGCCAGGTGCAGGTGCGCGCGATCGCCGACCCGGCAAGCAAGCTGGGCGTGGGGAGCGAGCGCGTCGCCGAGGCGCGCGGGCAACTTGCGCTCGGCAATGTCGGGCTCGCGATCGAGGCCTTCCACGCCGCCCTCCGCGACCAACCGAACGATATCGACGCGATGAATGGGCTCGCCGCCTGCTACGACGCGATGGGACGATCGGACCTTTCGCGGCAATATTACGAGGCGGCGCTTGCCGTCGCCCCGCGCAATCCAACGGTTCTGACCGCCTTTGCGGCCTCCGCGGAGGCGCAGGGCGATCGCGCCCAGGCGGCTGAGCTCCGAAGCGAAGCGGCGGAGGCGAGCGGATCGCCCGCAAGCCCGCCACCGTCGCCAGACCTTGCCATGGCGGCAACCAGCATCACGATCGCCCTCCCGACGGCTCGCGCGGAGCCGCTGCAGGTTGTCGAGGCCGCTGCCGCGCCCGACGGTCCCAGGCTGCAGCGGCTATCGCCGGGTGAGGTTGCGCTGCTGACCGGCAGCGAGCCTGCGTGGCGGCCGCAAGTCGTCGCGCGAACCGCGCAGAGCGTGACGGTCCACTGGGTCGCTCTGGACGATGGCGCCGCTCGCCCGATGGTCCGCCTGCTGAATGCTGCCCGAGTGCAGGGTCTCGCCGCACGCACCCGCGACTATTTAGTCGAGCGTGGCTGGCGGCGGGTCGAAATTGGAGATGCCTATAGCGTCCGCGCAAGCAGCATCGTCCTTTATCCGCGCGATCGCGAAGCGGCCGGGCGTAGCCTCGCCGCCCAGTTCGGATTCCGGCCCGGGCTATCGAGACAGGGCCAGCAGATCGTCGTGCTTCTCGGCCGGGACGCAAGGGCGGGCAGGGGAGCGTCGGCTCGCGGATGATCGCTGCGCTGCTGCTGGCGGCGGCCCTCGGTCCGGCAGGTACGCCGGAAACGGCGCGCGCTCAGCCGGCGAGCGCGCCAAGACCGTCGGCGTCGCCGACCGCGCCGCCGACGCTTGCCGACGTCGCCCATGCGATCGACTCTCGTCGGATCGATCAGGCGCGCACGATGATCGCGAACATGGTTGCGCTCGGCGTCAGAGGTCCGCAGATCGACCGACTGGTCGCAGACACGGATTTCGCGTCGGCGCACTTCGCCGAGGCGAGAGCGCGCTATCAGCAGCTGCTCGCCGCCAGTCCGAACGACACCTATCTCTGCGAGCATGCGGGGATCGCCGCGCTTCAGCTCGGGGACACAGCGGCAGCCTCGCGCCTTATTGGCTGCGCGACAGCGGCATCGAACGCGTCCTGGCGCGCGTGGAATGCTCGCGGCGTGCTCGCTGACAAGACGGGCGATTGGGCGGCGGCGGACGATTCATTTGCGCGTGCGTCGGCGCTGGCGCCTGGCCGGGCCGAGATAGCGAACAATCGCGGCTGGTCGCAGCTCCTGCGCGGCGACTGGAAGGCTGCCGAGCCTTTCTTTGAACAGGCGCTCGCGGCGGACCCGGGTCTGTCGCGTGCCGCCAACAATCTCGAGCTGGCCAGGGCTGCACTGGCCACGGACCTGCCGCAACGAAAGGTCGGCGAGAGCGCTCGGGACTGGGCGGTCCGGTTGAACGATGCCGGAGTAGCTTCGGCAATCCTCGGTGACCGCAAGAAGGCGGTGGCAGCCTTCACCCAAGCCCTGGAAGCCAGCGGCAGCTGGTATGAGCGCGCTGCCGACAATCTGGACGCCGCGGAGCGTTCAGAGTGAACCTGATCACGGGCTCGCCGCTCTGGCTCATGATCGTCCTTCTCGCCGCGATCGTAGCGGCGGCGATCGAGGACGCCATGCGCTTCAGGATCTCCAACGTGACCTGCCTCGTGGTGCTGCTTGCCGCCGTCGTTGCAATGGGGGCGCACGGTTTTCCCCTATCCCTGTGGCAGAACGCCCTGGTGTTCGTGGCCGTGCTCGCCCTTGGCACTCCCCTGTTCGCGGCGGGTAAGATGGGGGGCGGCGACGTCAAGTTGCTCGCCTGCCTTGGTCTATGGGTGAATTTCGGCGCGGCAGTCTGGCTGCTCGTCGCGACACTGGTTGCCGGGGGCGTGCTTGCGCTCGGCTTCATCGCGGCGCGACCCCTCCGCGCGGGCAACGCGGGAAAGCCAGTCAGCAGGAACATCCCCTATGGGCTTGCAATCGCGGCAGGTGCCTGCCTGACGTTCGCCAGTCAGCTTGGCGTCATTGGAGCAAAGCCAGCGCCGCCCGATCCTTATGTGGTCGTGCGCTAGCCGAACAGTCGGTCCTGCGGCTTCACCGGCGACGGATCGAGCAGTGAATCGCCGCCCAGCGCCTGATAAAGCGTGACCAGATTTTCCGCGGCGGTCAGTTTCATCTGAACCAGTGTCTGCTGCGCCGCATAATAGGAGCGTTGGGAATCGAGAACGTTAAGGAACGGATCGACGCCGGCGCGATAGCGCGCCTCGGTCAGCAAATAGGCGTCTCCGGCCGCGGCTTGCTGGCGCTGGCGGGAGGCAAGCTCTTCGTTGAGGGTGCCGCGCCGAGCGAGCGCGTCCGCAACCTCGCGGAATGCGGTCTGGATGGACCGCTGGTAAGTCGCAATCGCGGCCGCTCTCTGCGCCTCCGTCAAGCGAACGTTGGCGCGACCCGCGCCGCCTTGGAAGATTGTGTAACCCGCGTTGGCGCCAGCGCTCCAGCCGAATGCGCCGCCGCTGATCAGGCTGGTGAGGGCGCTGCTGGCCAGGCCGAGCAGACCGGTCAGACTGATCTTCGGGAACAGGGCTGCGCGCGCGGCGCCAATCTCGGCATTGGCGGCCCGCAGCTGATATTCCGACTGAAGGACGTCCGGGCGGCGGAGAAGCACATAGGAGCTGACGCCGGCGGGAAGGGGCACCACCGTCCCGAAGGCCTCGTCGATCGACCCGGCGAGAAGTCCCGGCGCAATTGGCGCGCCAACCAGTAGCTGGAGGGCGTTGACGTCCTGCGCGACCAGCGTGCGCTGGCGGGCAAGGTCGGCCTGCGCCTGATCGAGGATCTGCTCGGCCTGGCTGAGGTCGGTGCGCGGTGCAATGCCGCCATTGAGCCGAAGGCGCGTCAGTTGAACGCTCCTCTGGGCGCTGGCCGCGGTCTGCTGGGCGATTTTGAGCAGGCTTTCGTCGGACGCATGGGTCAGCCACGCGGTCGCGATCTCGGCCACCAGGGTCAGGCGTGTCGCTCGGGCCGCCTCTTCGGTCGCGAAAAATTGCTCGAGCTGTGAATGGGTGAGCGACCGCAAGCGGCCGAACAGGTCGAGCTCGAAGCTGGGGACGCTGACTCCAAGGTTGTAATTCGCCGCGACCCCCGATCCCGAGCCGCTGTTGCCGGACGCGCCGCCGTTGCCGTTGCCGTTCCCGTTCCCGCCGCTACCTCCGTTGCTGCGAGTGCCGGTGGCGGTCGCTCCGGCGCTGGCATCGAGCTGGGGGAACTGCTGGGCGCGCTGGATGCGATATTGCTCGCGCGCTTCCGCGATGTTGGCCGCGGCCACCATCAGGTCCCGGTTGTTGAGCAACGCCTGACCGATCAGCGTTTGAAGCCGCGGATCGGTGAAGATGTCGGTATAGCGCACGGCGGGGAGCGACGCCTCGACCGCCTGGAGATAAGGATGGCCGGTCGGCCAGGATGCCGGCACCGCGGGATCCGGCCGGACATAAGCGGGCTCCAACGACGTGCACGATGTCGCAAGCAGCGCGATCAGGCTGGCGGCGCGCTTCACGCCTCCGCCTCCCGCTGGCGGCGGCTCCGCAGGCGCTCTCGCAGCTTGGCGATGCCGTCACGGGCGCTTCGGCGGACCAGCACGAAGAACAATGGAATGTAGAAGATCGCAAGAAGGGTCGCGGTCAGCATTCCGCCAATCACCGAGGTCCCGATCGCGATCCGGCTGTTTGCGCCGGCCCCGGTCGAGATGGCGAGCGGCATCACGCCGAAGATGAAGGCGAAGCTGGTCATCAGGATCGGTCGCAACCGGATACGGGCGGCCTCTACGGCGGCGTCGATGACCCTTTTCCCTTCCTTCTCCGCGCGTTCCGCGAATTCGTTCATCAGGATTGCGTTCTTCGACGCGAGGCCCATCGTGGTGAGGAGGCCGATCTGCAGGTAGACGTCGTTTTGTAGCCCTCGCAGGGTCACGGCGAAGATTGCGCCAACAAGGCCGATCGGGACGATCAGAAGTACCGCCAGCGGGATCGACCAGCTTTCGTAGAGGGCCGCGAGGCACAGGAAGATGACCAGCAATGACACGCCATAGAGCAAGGGCGCCTGGCCCGACGACAGCCGTTCCTGGTAGGACTGGCCCGCCCAGGCGACGGTAACGCCCGGAATCTGCGCCGCGAGCTTCGTGATTTCGTCCATTGCGGTACCGGAGCTGACGCCCGGCGCGCCCTGCCCGGAGATTTCATAGGAGGGGTAACCGAGGAAGCGCGACAGGCTGGTGGGCGTCGTCTTCCACGAGGTCTGGGCGAAGGACGAAAAGGGGACCATCCCGCCCTGGGTGTTGCGCACCGACCATTGATCGATGTCCGATGGCTGCGACCGGAACGGCGCGTCGCCCTGAACATAGACTCGTTTGACCCGCCCACGGTCGATGAAGTCGTTAACATAGCGGCCGCCCCAGGCGGTCGAGATGGTGCTGTTGACGTCCCCGGTGCTCAGGCCGAGCGACGCGATCCGCTGCTGGTCCATGTTGATGTTGAGGCTGGCGACGTCGGGAAGCTCGGTCAGGCGGACGGAGGCGAGCTTCGGGTCCCCGTTGGCGGCGGCGAGGAGGCGATCGCGCGCATCCTCGAAATCCTGCTGGCTCATTCCACCTTCGTTGAGCAACTCCATGGTGAAGCCGGTCGACTGGCCGAGCCCTCGGATTGCGCCCGGCACAAGCGCGAACACCTGCGCGTCTCGGAGCCCACGGAAGGCTCCGGATGCGCGCTGGACGATAGCGTCGGCGGCGTTCTGGGAGCCCTTGCGCTTGTCATAGTCCGCGAGGTTCACATAGGCCTGGCCGCTGTTCTGTCCGCTCGCGCCCTGGCCTCCACCCGCGACCGTGAAATAGGTCTTCACGTTCTTGGATTCGGGGCCGTGAAGGAAATAATTCTCGACCGCGCGCTGGACCTCGACGGTACGCGTCGTCGTCGCTCCGGCCGGGAGCCGGAACTGGACCATCGCCGCGCCCTGGTCCTCGGTCGGCAGGAAACCGGTCGGCAAGCGCATGAACATAATGACGAGCAGGGCGCAGACCGCGGCGAAGATCGCAAGGAACAGCCACTTGCGGTCGACGACCCGCACGACGGTCCCGACATACCAGTGGATCAATCGGTCGAAGCTCTCGTTGAACTTTACCCGGCCCCGCTCGATCGAGTGAGCGACGCGGGGCATCCGGCGGCCCATCCAGCTATCCTCGACGGTACCGTGACCGCGTTTAAGAAGGTTGGCCGCGATTGCCGGGCTCAGCGTCAGCGCAATGAACACCGAAAGCGCCATCGCCGAGACGATGGTCGCCGAGAACTGTCGGTAGATGACGCCCGTCGAGCCGCCGAAGAAGACCATCGGCAGGAACACGGCGGTCAGCACCAGGGCGATCCCGACCAGTGCCATCTGGATCTGTCCCATGGACACAATGGTCGCCTCGCGCGGGGTCATCTCGGGATTCTCATCCATCAGCCGCTCGACGTTTTCGACGACGACGATCGCATCGTCGACGAGAAGCCCGGTCGCCAGCACGAGTCCGAACAGGGTCATGGTGTTGATCGAGAAACCGAGCAGGTAGAGTAGCCCGAACGTGCCGAGCAGCACGACCGGTACCGCGATGAATGGAATCAGGGTCGCCCGCCAGCTCTGCAGGAAGACGAACATCACAATGACGACCAGCACGATCGCTTCGAGCAGCGTCTTCACGACCTCCTTGACTGACAGCTTGATGAAGTCGCTGGTGTCGTTGGCGTAGGCGTAGGCGTAGCCCTGCGGCATTTGCGGAGCGAACTGCTCGACCTTCGCCTTGACCAGGTTGGCGGTCGAGAGGGCATTCGCGCCCGGCTCGAGCGAGATGCCGATGCCAGCGCCGGGGTGGCCGTTGGCGCGGATGACGGCGGAGTAATTCTCTGCGCCGAGCTCGACCCGCGCAACGTCGCTGAGCAGCACTCGGGCGCCGTTCGGGTCGGCCTTGACGATGATGTTGCGGAACTGCTCCGGCGTCTGGAGGCGTGATTGAGCGGTTACCGTGGCATTGAGCATCTGGCCTTCGGGTTGCGGCATTCCGCCGATCTCGCCGGCCGCGACTTCGGTATTCTGGTTCTGTATGGCCGTGACGACGTCGCCCGGGTCGAGCTGGTAGCTCGCCAGCTTGTGCGGATCGAGCCAGATGCGCATTGCATAGGATGAGCCGAATACGTTGACGTCGCCGACCCCGGGCACGCGCGACAGCTCGT
>NZ_JAFAVR010000109.1 GCF_019242355.1 Sphingomonas sp.
CCTGATGCTGCTGCTCGTGATGCAGCCCGAGCTCGAGCCGCTCCAGCACGACGGGCGGCAGCTCGGGCAGCGCGTCGGCGACCGCCGCGTCGACATGGGCCCGATAATGCCGGATCTCGTCCAGGCTCGGCCGGCTGAGCATGCCGCGCCGCGGGCGCGGGTGCCGCGCGCCCTCGCCTTCGTAATAGGAGTTGAACAGATAGGCCCAATCCTGGTCGAACGGGCGGTAGCCGGGCACATGGTCGCGCAGCACGAAGGTTTCGAAGAACCAGGTTGAATGGGCGAGATGCCACTTGGCCGGGGACGCCTCCGTGAAGGGCTGGAGACTGGCGTCAGCGTCGGTGAGCGGCGCCGCGAGGCCGAGCGTCAGCTTCCGCGTCGCGAACAGCCTGTCCGCAAGATCGTCTCGCGCTGGCTTCGGCGGTGGGAAAGCAGCGTTCACGAGCCCTCCGGCACTCCCGGATAAGGCTGCTGCTGTAGTAGCTTCGCCAGGTGTGCGGCATTGGCGCCGAGCATCGCCGCGCCCTGCTTCACCGGGTCGGGAATTTGCGGCAGGTCCTTGAAGTCCTTGCTCTGCATCGCCTCGCCCACCCAGTAATCGGAGGCAGCGCTCGGGATCGTCCAGCCGACGTCATTCAGTGCCTGGAAGAGGTCCGCGGTGATCGCGTGGGCTCCGTCCTCGTTGCCGACGATCCCGGCAACCGCGACCTTGCCGAAGCTCGGCATGCGGCCCTGGTCGTCGGTCTCGTCGAGGAAGGCGTCCATTCGCTCGAGCACGCGCTTGGCGAGACTCGACATCTGGCCCAACCAGACGGGTGTTCCGAAAATCAGGATGTCGCAGTCGAGGATCCGCCGGCGGATGTCGGGCCACGCGTCGCCTTCGCCTTCGTCCGAGGAAACGCCAGGCTTGATGTCATGGTCGGCGATGCGGATCGTGTCTCGAACCTCGACTTCGTGCTTGCGCAATTCGTCGGCGAGGAGGCCGATCATGCGGTCGGTCGAGGATTGTTCGCCGCCGCTGCGCTTCAATGTGCAGTTGATGGCGATCGCGCTGAGCGGCACCGGTTCCTCCGTTCTGTGACGGAGGCTTAACGGCCCGGCGCCGGCTTTGTGCCGGTGGCGACTACCGCCTTTCGGCTATGCCCGCGTCGCGCCCGGTTGCCAGAGCACGTCACCCGCGCCTTCCGCTGCAACCGCGCGGGCGGCGACGAACAGGTGGTCGGACAGGCGGTTGAGGTAGGCGAGGGCGTGGGGGTTGAGAGGCTCGGATTCATTGGTCGCAACCGCGGAGCGCTCGGCCCTGCGGACGATCGTCCGCGCGAGGTGGAGGGAGGCGACGGCCGGCGAGCCCCCTGGGAGGATGAAGCTGGTCAGCGGCTGCTGGAGCGCGGTCATCGCGTCGATCTCGCCTTCCAGACGCTCGACCTGACCCGCGACGATGCGGAGCGCGCCCTCGATCTCGCCCGGGGTGGCCACGTCGGCGCCGAGGTCGAATAGCTCGTTCTGCACCCGCAGAAGGCTCGTCGCGGTATCGCAGTCGTCGAGCGCCGCAATCGCGACTCCGATAGCGGCATTGGCCTCGTCGATATCGCCGATCGCGGCCATTCGAAGGCTCGCCTTGCTGACCCTGCTGCCGTCGACGAGCCCGGCGCTGCCGCCGTCGCCGGTGCGCGTGTAGATCTTGTTGAGCTTGACCAAGCGGCCCGGCCCCTAGTGGCTCGACTGGCCGGCGAGGACGAGGATCAGGACGACGATGACAATCGCCACCGCCTGATAGAGGACACGGCGGCGCATGTAGGTCTGCTGCTGCTCGCCCGTGATGTCCTTGCCCGAGGCCATGGCGAGCACGCCGCGGACCAGCACATAGAGGACGGCGGCCATGGCCAGTAGAAGCAGGATCAGCAGCGGGAAGCGCATGGCCGTGTCTTCTAGGCCTCCGACCAGGCGAAACCAAGGGGAAGCTCGCCGGCAAGAAGCGAGCGCGCGAGGGCTCGGCCGTTCACGCCGGCTTCGCGCATCGCGGCGAGCGTCGGCGCGAGATCGCGCTTGGCAAGGCGACGGCCGCCAGCGTGAGTGATCAACGCATGGTGAAGATAGCTCGGCTCGGCGAGACCAAGGAGCGACTGGAGCAGACGCTGCGTGGGCGTCGATGACCGAAGGTCCGCGCCGCGGACGACGAGCGTCACGTCCGACGCGGCATCGTCGACGACGCAGGCGAGGTGGTAAGAGGCCGGCGCATCCTTGCGAGCGAGGATGGCGTCGCCGATCTCGTGCGGCGCTGCGGTGAAGCGGGCGCCGTCGGCTTCGGTCCACGACGGAAGCCCCGCGAGATGCAGCGCCTTGGCGGAGTCGAGCCGCCAGCAATGCGGCGTGGAGGCGCGCCGTTGCGGGTCTTGGGGAAGGAGGCGACAGGTGCCGGGATATGCGCTCGGCGCGTCGCCGTGCGGTGCGCTCAGCGACTGCGCGATGTCCGCGCGAGTGCAGAAGCAGGCATAGACAAGGCCGCGCGCCATCAGACTTTGCAGCGCCTCGTCATAGGCGCCCGTCCGTTGCGATTGAACGATCGTCGGCGCATCCCAGTCGATCCCGAGCCAGTCGAGGTCCTCGACGATGCCGTCGACGAATCCGGGCCGACAGCGCGTCTGGTCCAAATCCTCGATGCGAAGCAGGGACCTGCCGCCCAGCTCTCGGGCCCGCTCATGCCCGAGCGCCGCGCTATAGGCATGGCCGAGATGAAGCCGCCCGGTCGGCGAGGGGGCGAAGCGCGTGGTGATCATCTCGCCTGTGGCCGAAAGGACTCTTGACCGCGAGTCGTGGAAAATGCTGTCATTGGCATGTCACGCCGGGGTGGCATCCGGCGGGCGACAAGGGAAGACGGGCCGCGTTGCCCTCTCCCCTTCGGCCCTTGACCGGGCGCGTGCGACGAGGGCCGGGGAGCTGCAGTTCGGACCGCCGAACGAAAGGCTTGTGGCGCCCCTCATGTACCACCCCGAACTGATCCGCCATCCCGAAAGCTGTCCGGCGCTAGTGCTGAACGCCGACTATACGCCGCTGTCCTATTATCCGCTGTCGCTGTGGCCGTGGCAGACGGCAGTGAAGGCGATGTTCCTGGAGCGGGTCGACGTCGTCGCCCACTACGAGCGCGAGGTGCACAGCCCCAGCCGGGCGCTGAAGCTGCCGTCGGTCATCGCCCTGCGCGACTATGTGCGGCCCAACGAATATCCGGCGTTCACGCGGTTCAACCTGTTTCTTCGCGATCGTTTCCGCTGCGTCTATTGCGGGTCGGCGCGAGAGCTGACGTTCGACCACGTCATCCCGCGCGCGCAAGGCGGGCGAACGACATGGGAGAACGTCGCCACGGCCTGCGCGCCCTGCAACCTCCGCAAGGGCGGCCGCACGCCGGTCCAGGCCCATATGCACATCATGCGCGAGCCGATCCGTCCCACCAGCTGGCAATTGCAGGAGCATGGCCGAGGCTTCCCGCCCAACCACCTCCACGACAGCTGGCGCGATTACCTTTACTGGGACGTCGTGCTGGAGCCCTGACCGCCGAGGAATTCGCGAACGGCCGGAGCGACATCCGGACGGTCCAGCGCCATTGCGAGGTTCGCGATCACAAAGCCCGCAGCGCTTCCGCAGTCGTAGCGCTCTCCCTGGAAGCGGTAGGCATTAAACGGCTCCCTGCCGATAAGCTTGGCCATCGCGTCGGTCAGCTGGATCTCGCCGCCGGCGCCGGCTTCCTGGGCGTCGAGCGCGCGCATCACCGACGGTTGCAGGATGTAACGGCCGGGGAGCATCAGGTTGGACGGTGCGGTCCCCGGTGCCGGCTTCTCGACCATTCCGCGAATCTCGGTCAGGCGGCCGTCGACCGTGCCGGGCTCGATGACGCCGTACTTGTGGGTCTCGCTATCCGGCACCTCGAGAGCGGCGACGATATTGCCGCCGACCTTTTCATAGGCCTCGATCATCTGCGCCAGGCAATTGGGCTTGCCGTACATCAGCTCGTCCGGAAGCAGGACCGCGAATGGCTCGTCGCCGACGATGTGGCGCGCGCACCAGACCGCGTGGCCGAGCCCGAGCGGCTGCTGCTGGCGGACGGTGACGACCTCGCCGAAGCTCGCGCTCGACGGTTCGAGCACGTCGAGGCTCTTGCCCTTGCCCCGCAGCGTGGTCTCGAGCTCGAACGCCGTGTCGAAGTAATCGACCAGGGAGGACTTGCCGCGCCCGGTGACGAAGATCAGCTGCTCGATCCCGGCCTCGCGCGCCTCATCGACCGCATACTGGATCAGCGGCCGGTCGACGATCGTGATCATCTCCTTGGGAATGCTCTTGGTCGCCGGGAGCAGCCGGGTGCCGAGGCCGGCGACGGGGAAGACGGCTTTGCGAACTCTGTCGGTCATTTGGTCTCCGCGGGTCCGGTGGCGTTGGTTACGGGTTGCGGGTCGGTGCCCGCCGGGACGTCCGGCGCGGCGCCACCGCTCGGCGGCGGAAGGTCGAACGGATCGGCTTCACGGGGCGTCGACTTGGTCATCAGCTCGTCTACTCGCTGCGGCCGCGCATAAGGCGGGGCGGTGAGGAGGTCGACCGGAGTCGGCGTAACCCGCGCCATCGCTGGCTTGACCGGGAGCCGCTGCCCCGGCGCGGGATGGAGGTCGGCCACCCGGCCGCAGCCGGCGAGGCAGGCCAGCACAATGATCAATCCTGTCCCCGACCGAAGCATGCGCTTCCGCCTAGCCCCTCGCTGCTGCTTAGGCTAGCTGCGCCCGGATGCGGTTCCTCTTATTTGCCATGGTCTTCGTCGCGCTCGCCGACTGCTCGAAGCCGGCTTCCCAGCCGCAGCCAGCCACCAACGCATCGGGACCTGCGGCCGCTGCTCAGGCCGAGAACGGCAAGGGCGTCGATCGCAGCCATCGAGGAAGCCCCGCGCCGGACGCCGAGTTCGTGAATGGCGAGGGAGAGAAAACGAGCCTCAGCGAGATCGCAGACGGCAAGCCGCTGCTGGTCAACCTCTGGGCGAGCTGGTGCGCGCCGTGTGTCAAGGAGCTGCCGACGCTCGACTCGGTGTCGCAAGCGGCCAACGGGAGGGTCCGGGTCGCGGCTGTGAGCCAGGACGCCGGGCCGCATGCGTCCGTCGAAGCCTTCCTGACGACACACAGGATCGTCAATCTCGAAGCCTATCAGGACTCAGGCATGGAGCTTTCAGGCGCGATCGGCGCCCAGGTCCTGCCCACGTCCGTGCTCTATGACGCGAAGGGCCGCGAGGTATGGCGCTACGTCGGCGACCTCGACTGGACGAGCCCGGAAGCGGCAAAGCTTCTCTCGGAAGCGGGCTCCTGAGCGGCCGCCCGCACTTTCGCGCGGGCCGCTCCGGCGTTACGGACCGGCAGTCATGAGCCAGACCCGATCGCTTTCCCGTTCCGCCGCCCGGCTGGCTGCCGTCCAGGCGCTCTACCAGCGCGAAATGGAGGACACGCCCGTGCCGCGGCTGCTCAAGGAGTTCCACGACCACCGGCTCGGCGCGATCATCGAGGATTCGCAATATCACGCCGCCGAGCGCGACTTCTTCGACGATGTCGTGACCGGCGTCGAAGCGCGCCGGGGAGAAATCGACGAAAGGATCGCGGGGAATCTCGCCGAAGGCTGGTCGCTGGAGCGCCTCGACCGGCCGATGCGGGCGATCCTTCGCGCCGGCGCGTACGAGCTGCTCGCGCGCCGTGACGTTCCGGTCGGCTCGGTCATTTCCGAATATGTCGATGTCGCCCACGCCTTTTACGACAAGCGCGAGAGCGGTTTCGTAAACGGACTGCTCGACTCGATCGCAAAGAACGCTCGAGCCGAGACGGGAGGTCGAACGGAAAGTCGGGCCGACTAATGGACGAGACCGAGGTCATTGCGCGGCTGAGGCGGATCGCGACCGATCCCGCAGCGCGCGGCCTTAGCGACGATGCCGCCCTTCTCGACCGGCTCGTGCTGACGCATGACAGCATTGCAGAAGGTGTCCATTTCCTGAGCGGCGATCCGCCCGCGAGCGTCGGCTGGAAGCTGGTCGCGGTGAACCTCTCGGACCTCGCAGCCAAGGGGGCGGAGCCCGCCGGAGCCTTGCTCGCAATGGCGCTCGGGCCCGATCCCGCCTGGGACTCGGAGTTCCTGACCGGCGTCGAGCATGCCTGCGAAAGCTACCGCCTGCCTTTGATCGGCGGCGACACCATCGCGCTCCCGGCGGGCGCGATAAGGGTGCTCGGCCTCACCGCGATCGGACGCGCCGGCGAGCGGGTGCCCGACCGCGCAAGCGGCCGGCCCGGCGACCGGCTGTGGCTGGTCGGGACGCTCGGCGATGCCGCGGCGGGATTGGGCCAGCTGCTTCGCGATCAGCGGGCCAGCGGACCGCTGGTGGACGTCTACCGCCGGCCAGTGCCGTTGCTTGCTGCGGGGCGGGCGATGGCGCCTCATGCCACTGCGATGTTGGACGTGTCCGACGGGCTCCTGCTCGATGCCCGGCGAATGGCCGAGGCGAGCGGCTGCGTCGCTGAGATCGATCTCGCGTCCCTGCCGCTGTCCGGGGCCTTTGTCGCCGAGGTCGGGCAGGACCGGCAGGCGCGCCTGTTCGCGGCGACGGGAGGCGACGATTATGCACTGCTGGCTGCCCTTCCGCCGGAAATCGATCCATCAACGCTTTGTTTACCGTCCGGCGCCAGAATTGCCGCGATCGGGACCCTTCGCGACGGCCAGGCGCATGTGCGGTTGGTGAGCGACGGGGAACCGGTGGAGCTGCCGGAGAGACTTGGTTTTGAGCATTCGCGCAATCACCATCGCGACGGTCCCGCTGCGGCCCTGGCTGATCGGGCTTAGCGGGCTTGTGTCCGGCATGACGGCGGCCCTTCTCATCCGCTAGCCGTCCTCTCCCCGCGCGGAGTTGCAAGCTCCGCTCGCGCCTCTAAAAGACCCCGTGTTCTTTCGGCCCGCTTGCTCGTGGGCCACCAGTCTGAGCAACGGGGATAAATCACCGATGAATCTGCTTCTGATCGCCATCGCTTGCGGCGTCATCGCCGTGCTCTACGGGATCGTCACCAGCCGCCAGGTGCTTGCACTGTCGCCCGGCAACCAGCGGATGATCGAGGTCGCAGGGGCGATTCAGGAAGGCGCGGGCGCCTATCTCCGCCGCCAGTACACGACCATTGCGATCGTCGGCGTCGTCGCCGCGGTCATCATTGGCATCTTCCTCGGCGCTCTCTCGGCCGCGGCCTTCGTGATCGGCTCGGTGCTTTCGGGGGTGGCCGGCTTCATCGGCATGAACATCTCGGTGCGCTCCAATGTGCGGACCGCGGAGGCGGCCAGGACCAGCCTGCAGCGGGGTCTCACCACGGCGTTCCGCGCCGGCGCGGTGACCGGCCTTCTCGTCGCCGGCCTCGCGCTCCTCGCGATTTCCGGATTGTTCTGGTACCTGACCGGCCCGGGCGGATACGCGCCCGATGACCGGGCGGTCGTGACGGCGCTTACGGCTCTGGCGCTCGGAGCCTCGCTCGTTTCCATCTTCGCGCGCCTCGGCGGCGGCATCTTCACCAAGGCCGCCGACGTCGGCGCCGACCTCGTCGGCAAGGTCGAGGCGGGAATTCCCGAGGACGATCCTCGTAACCCGGCCGTGATCGCGGACAACGTTGGCGACAATGTCGGCGACTGCGCCGGGATGGCTGCCGACCTGTTCGAGACCTACGTCGTCACCGTCGGCATCACGATGGTGTCGATCGCGCTCGCACTGAAGGGTTCGCCGCTGCTGCTGCCGCTGATGATCCTGCCGCTCCTGATCGGCGGCGTCTGCATCATCACCTCCATCATCGGCACCTATATGGTGCAGCTCGGCAAGGGCGGCTCCATCATGGGCGCGCTCTACAAAGGCTTCTGGACCACGACGATCCTTGCCATTCCCGCGATCTTCGGGGCGTTCTGGGTCTCGCTCCACGGTGATTTGAACTCTGTCATCGGCGGCGCCGGCGCTGGAACGCCGGGCGCTCCGACCACGGCGGCGGCGGGCGGCTTCACCGGCATGGACCTCTTCTATTCCAGCCTGATCGGCCTTGCGGTCACCGCGCTGATCGTGTGGATCACGGAATATTATACGGGCACGAATTATCGCCCGGTCCAGTCGATCGCCCGGTCCAGCCAGACCGGCCACGGCACCAACATCATCCAGGGCCTGGCCATCAGCCTCGAGTCGACGGCGCTTCCGACCGTCGTGATCATCGTCGGCCTGATCGCCAGCTACAAGCTCGCGGGCTTCCTCGGCGTTGCTTTCGCGGCTTCGGCGATGCTGGCGCTCGCCGGCATGGTGGTGGCCCTCGACGCCTACGGCCCGGTCACCGACAATGCCGGCGGCATCGCCGAGATGTCGGGCCTTGAGGAGGACGTGCGCACCCGCACCGACGCCCTCGACGCGGTCGGCAATACCACCAAGGCGGTGACGAAGGGCTATGCGATCGGTTCGGCCGGCCTTGCCGCGCTGGTCCTGTTCGGCGCTTACACCGCCGACCTTCGCGAGTTCGGCGGCTCGATCGGCGTGACGACGGATCTCGATACGCTGTTCAGCCTGTCGAACCCGTACGTCATCGTCGGCCTGCTGCTCGGCGCCCTGCTGCCCTACCTGTTCGGAGCGATGGGCATGACCGCGGTCGGCCGAGCCGGCGGCGCCGTCGTCGAGGAAGTCCGGGCGCAATTCCGCGAGAACCCGGGTATCATGGATGGCTCGGTTCGTCCGAACTATGCGCGCACCGTCGACCTCGTCACCCGCGCCGCGATCCGCGAGATGATCATCCCGTCGCTACTGCCGGTGCTTGCTCCGATCGTCGTCTATTTCCTGATTGGCGCAGTCGCGGGCCGTGAGAACGGTCTTGCCGCGGTCGGGGCGCTGCTCCTCGGGGTGATTGTCTCCGGCCTGTTCGTCGCCATCTCGATGACCTCGGGCGGCGGCGCCTGGGACAACGCCAAGAAATATATCGAGGACGGCAATTACGGCGGCAAGGGCTCCGAAGCCCACAAGGCGGCGGTGACCGGCGACACGGTCGGCGATCCCTACAAGGACACCGCCGGTCCGGCCGTCAATCCGATGATCAAGATCACCAACATCGTCGCGCTGCTGCTGCTCGCGGCGCTTGCGGCGCACGCGGCGCACTAAGCAGCTCGTCGCTCGAAAGGACAGGCCTCGTCCCGGTCCGCCGGGGCGAGGCTTTTCTTTTGCGCGAGCCAGGCGTTGAAGCGCTGCCATGACTCACGCGATCCGAATCCATCAGACCGGCGGGCCCGAAGTCCTGAAGTGGGAACAGGTCGAGGTCGGCGATCCTGGCCCCGGCGAGGTCCGCCTGCGCCAAGAAGCGGTCGGCCTCAACTTCATCGATGTCTATCATCGCACTGGCGCCTATCCGCAGAAGCTGCCGTTCACGCCGGGGGTCGAGGGCGCCGGCATTGTCGATGCGGTCGGGCCCGACGTATCGACCCTGAGGGTGGGCGACCGCGTTGCTTATGCCGGGGCGATCGGAAGCTACGCCGAGCAGCGGCTGATCGCTGCTGACCGGCTGGTGAGCCTGCCTGATTCCATCTCGTCGGAGCAGGCGGGCGCGATGATGCTCCAGGGGCTGACCGCTCACATGCTGCTCCGCCAAATCCACGACGTGAAGCCGGGCGAGACGATCCTGATCCACGCGGCAGCCGGCGGAGTCGGCCTGATCGTGTGCCAGTGGGCCAAGGCGCTCGGGGCGACGGTGATCGGCACCGTCGGCAGCGAGGAGAAAGCCGAGATCGCCCGAGGCCATGGCTGCGACCATCCGATCCTCTACAAGCAACAGGATTTCGTCGGCGAGGTCGAGCGCCTCACCGGTGGCAAGAAGCTGCCGGTCGTCTACGACGGGGTCGGCAAGGACACGTTCCTGAAGTCGCTCGACTGCCTCGCCCGGCGGGGCATGATGGTGAGCTTCGGAGGCGCGTCAGGAGCGCCAGAGCCACTCGCGCCTGGGGTTCTGTCGCAGAAAGGCTCGCTATTCCTGACGCGGCCGACCCTGTTCGATTACATCGCCGAGCGTTCCGAGCTCGAACAGGCGGCGAAGGAGTTGTTCGACATCGTCGCCAGCGGCACGGTCAAGGTCGAGGTCAAGCAGCGCTTCGCCCTGCGCGACGCCGCCGAGGCCCACCGTGCGCTCGAAGGCCGCAAGACGACTGGCTCGACCGTCCTCAACGTCTAGCCCCGCCTTCCCTTTTGTGCCCGTCGCCGCTAAGGCACCGCGACTTTTTGCAAGCAAAAGAGGAACTCGCTTGGCCAAGGAAGAATTGCTCGAGATGCGCGGACGGGTGGTGGAACTGCTCCCAAATGCGATGTTCCGCGTCGAGCTCGAGAACGGCCACGAGGTTCTCGGCCATACCGCCGGCAAGATGCGCAAGAACCGGATTCGCGTGCTGACCGGCGACGAGGTCCTGGTCGAAATGACGCCCTATGATCTCACCAAGGGGCGCATCACCTACCGATTCATGCCAGGACGCGCGGGACCGCCCGGCTACACGGGCTAAGCGAATTCCGTGCGGCTGATCCTCGCCTCGGCGAGCCCGCGCCGTCTCGACCTGCTTGCCCGCATCGGCGTCACCCCGGACGCGGTCGACCCCGCCGATATCGACGAGAGTGTGCCGCGGGGCGAGCTTCCGCGCGACCATGCGGCGCGGCTTGCTCGCGAGAAGGCGGCGGCGGTCGCCGCCCGCGAACCTGACGCGCTGGTGCTTGCAGCCGACACGGTGGTCGCGGTCGGGCGGCGAATCCTGCCGAAGGTCGAGGATGAGCAGACCCTGCGCGCTTGCATGAGGCTACTTTCCGGCAGGCGGCACCGAGTGCTGACCGGCGTTGCACTGGTCGTGCCCGGGCACGGCGTTCGAGAGCGCCTGGTCGAGACCATGATCGCGATGAAGCGCCTCAGCGACGAAGAGATCGACTATTACGCGAGTCACGGCGAATGGCGCGGCAAGGCTGGGGGCTATGCACTCCAGGGCTATGGCGAGGTCTATGTCCGCCACATTCGAGGAAGCTATTCGAACGTCGTCGGACTGCCGCTCGCCGAGACTCGCCTGATGCTAAAGAGCGCGG
>NZ_JAFAVR010000250.1 GCF_019242355.1 Sphingomonas sp.
GTCCCCGCCGGCGGGTTTGCTTCGGATCAGCGATGCAAACATGGATAGTCGCGTCCTCGGCACAGCGGGATTCCGCCTCAGCGGACCGGTTTACGTCCGGCGCGGTTAAAAGTCCGTTGATTTGCTTGACCTCGCGTCGTGAACTGCGCACGGAGCGAGGACGCGAGGAGGAGCTTGGATGGCGCAGCCAAGGTTGCTGCTGATCGATGACGAGCCGGCCCTCGCCGACTTCCTTGCCAATGGCGCTCGGGAAGCGGGACTGGATGCCGTGATTGCGGTCAATCACGGTGACTTCCGCAAGCAATTCGTCGCCAGTCCCCCCGATATCGTGGCGCTGGACCTCGGCATGCCGGGGATGGACGGCGTCGAGCTCCTGCGCTTTCTCGCCGAGCAAACGTTCACCGGACCGGTGCTGATCGTCAGCGGCTTCGACCGCCGGATCCTCGAATCGGCCTTTCGGCTCGGCGAAGCGCTTGGCCTGCAAATGGCTGGCCCGCTCGAAAAGCCGGTCCGGCTGCACGAGCTCGAGGAGCTCCTGAACGGACTTCGGCCGATATTGCGGACCGATGCGCAAGGATGAAGCCCGCCTTCTGGACGGGTTCGTGCGGGCGCTGCGGGAGCATCGGCTGCACATGGTCTATCAGCCCAAGGTCGCGCTTCGCGACGGCAGCCTTGTCAGGGTCGAGGCGCTGGTGCGCTGGGAGGATCCCGAGCTAGGTGCGATCCAACCGTCGCGGTTCGTGCCGCTGGCGGAACAGCACGGGCTGATTGACGAGCTGACTCAATGGGGGCTTCGGACGATCCTTCGCCAATGGGTCGACTGGTGCGCTCACAAGCTCGACACTTGCATTGCGTTCAACATCTCCGCGCTCAGCCTCCAGAACCTCGATTTTCCCGACCTCGTCGAGCGGATGTGCCGGGGGCTCAAGGTCCCGACCGATCGCCTGGTGCTGGAACTGACCGAAGGTGCGACGCAGCCGCTCATCAAGCTGATCGACACTCTGACGCGGTTCCGAATCAAAGGGATCGGGCTTGCAATCGACGATTTCGGGACCGGCTATTCGTCGCTCATGCAGCTTCGCCAGCTGCCCTTCACCGAAGTCAAGATCGACCAGGCCTTCGTCGCCGACCTTGGCCGATCACGGGACTGCGACCTGATTGTCCGGTCGATCGTCGAGCTCGCGCACAATCTCGGCCTCACGGTCACCGCCGAAGGGGTGGAGACAATCGAGCAGTTGCGCCTGGTCAAGGAGCTGGGCTGCGACGTCGTGCAGGGCTATCTGATTGCGACGCCGATCGCGCCGGAGGGACTGCTCCCCTGGCGCCGAGAGTTCAGGAAGCGTTGGCCGGCGATGCTCACCGACGAAAAGCTCGCCTTGTGGGCCCAGGAGACCTGACCGCCTACCCTAGGCTCAGCAACTCCCGCGCCTGGGCCATGGCGGCGATCCCGCTGACGATCGTCTGGTCCTTCTTGCCGAAGCAGAGCCGCACCAGATGCCGCGGCGGATCCCGTTCCGCGAAGGCCGAAAGCGGCACGACCGCTACCCCTGCCCGCTCGACCGCGGCATCCGCAAACGCCTTGTCCTCGAGCGCGATGCCCGAGGCTTTGAGGTCGACGCAAAGGAAATAGGTTGCCGCCGAATCGAGCACCGCGAAGCCGGCGTCGCGCAAACCCTCGGCCATGCGGTCACGCGCATCGCCGAACCGGCGACGCATCGGGGCGATCCAGGAATCGCCCTCGTCGAGCCCGAAAGCGACCGCCGACTGCAAATTCGGCGCGGTCGAGAAGGTCAGGAACTGGTGCGCGCGGGCGAGTGGGCCGGCAAGCGCGGGCGCTGCGACCATCCAGCCGACCTTCCAGCCGGTGAGGGAGAAGATCTTCCCGGCCGAGCCGATCTTGATCGACCGCTCGGCCATGCCCGGAACCGCGCACAACGGGACGAAGGTGCGCCCGTCGAGCACGACATGCTCCCAGACTTCGTCCGCGATGACGACGAGGTCGTGCTTGCAGGCGATGGCGGCGACGATGCCAAGCTCCGCCTCGTCGAACAGTCGGCCGGTGGGATTGTGCGGGTTGTTGAAGAGGATCGCGCGGGTGCGCGGGCCCACGGCGGCCGCGAGAGCTTTCTCGTCGATCCGCCATTGCGGCGGCTGCAACGCCACTTTGCGCACGATGCCGCCCGCTCGCCGGACCATTGGCGCGTAGCTGTCATAGGCCGGGGTCAGCAGGATCACCTCGTCGCCCGGCTCGATCGTGGCGAGGATCGCGGCGCCGAGGGCCTCGGTTGCTCCGCTGGTCACGCAGACGTGCTCGGCGACGAGCTCCAGCCCGTAGTGCCGCCGGTAATGGCGCGCGATCGCATCGCGCAGCGCGGGCAATCCGCGCGAGGGCGCATATTGGTTCGATCCCTCCACTACCGCCCGCGCGGCGGCGTCCAGGATCTCCTGCGGCCACCCGAAGTCCGGGAAGCCCTGGCCCAGATTGATCGCGCCATGTTTCGTCGCCAACCCCGACATGCGCTCGAACACGCTGGTCGGCATTTGATCGTAGAGCGGGTTCAAGCGCCTCTCCCTGGCTACGGCTCACCGCAAATAGCCGGGACCGGCCGCCAGTGAAGCAACTTTCGCGCGGCAGCCGCATTCCCGGTTCAAACGGAATGACGAGGATTCGAATGGCCGACCCGAAAGTGATTCTCTACCGCATGGTGCTGCCCGACCATGTGTGTCCCTATGGCGTTCGCGCCAAGCAGCTGCTCGAGGAGGCGGGCATTCCGTTCGAGGATCGAATCCTTGGTACCCGCATGGAGGTCGAGGCCTTCAAGGATGAGCACAAGGTCGACACGACGCCGCAGGTAATCATCGACGGCAAACGGATCGGCGGCTCCGACGACCTCGAGCGTTACTTGCTCTCGGCCGGCAGCGAAGCCTGACCGATGAGGGCCGAGCGAACCCTGGCGAACGGCTGATCGAGCGTTTCCGCGACGATCGAGAACAGGGTGATCGACAACATGGCCCCGACTATTGCGACGGAGATGAACTCCATCGCTCGGCCGCGCAGTCGGCTGCGCTCCTGCTCATGCTCGCGCGGCCGCCCATTCGGGCGGCGGCGGTCGTAAGGCACGGCAACGGCTTCGCGCAAAGCGGGGCGCGATGCGGCGGAGGTAACGATGGCTTCGAGCGGAACGCGGTCTTGCGCCCGCAGACCAGCGCATGACCCGCTTCGCCAGACGACACGGGCGACGATGACCTTGTCGTCCCGTCGCAACTCGACATACGTGCCACGGTCGAGCAATTCCGAGGAGCGCACCAGCAAGCCGCGCGAGGAAACGTTGAGGATGAATGCGTCCGTCCATCGGGCGCCGAGACGCATGCGCGCGGCAACGAATGTCTTGATCCGCGGCTCGCGAACCTTCAGCGTCGGAATTGCCTGCCTCATTCCCATGCGGCAGGCGTGTATCCGCACGCCCCCGGCAAGCCCTTAAGCTTCTGTCCGAAACGGATAAGTCCACCCCGATCGGCGCTCGCGGATCGGCAGCGAAGCAGATCTCCGCCGCATTTGGCCAACACGTCTCGCCAGCGGCTCTCGCCATGCTAAGGTACGGCCGGAATCGAGCAGGGGATGGTCCATGGGAAAGTTCAGCCGTCGCGATCTTGGCAAGGCGCTGGGCGCGGTTTCCGCCGCCAGCCTGCTCCCCCGCGGCGGCGCTGCAGCCGCGCAATTGCTTCGACCGACTGACCTCAGCTTTCCCAAGGACTTCCGTTGGGGCTGCGCCACCGCCGCCTACCAGATCGAAGGCGCGGTCCGCGAGGACGGCCGCGGAGCAACGAACTGGGACATCTTCTCCCACACGCCGGGCAAGGTGTTCAACGGCGACACCGGCGACGTCGCCGACGACAGCTACCACCGGTACAAAGAAGACCATCAGCTGCTGAAAGCCCTGGGCGTCAGCACGTACCGCATGTCGCTCGCCTGGTCGCGGATTTTCCCGGAAGGGCGGGGTCGGCCGAACCCCAAGGGAGTCGATCATTACAATCGGGTCGTCGACGACCTGCTCGCGAACGGCATCGAACCCTATATCACCATGTTCCATTGGGACCTGCCCGCGGCCCTTCCGGGCGGCTGGCAGAATCGGGACACGGCTCAGGCATTCGCGGACTACGCCGGCTACATGGCCGGGCACCTGTCGGACCGCGTCAAGCACTTCATGACGGTCAATGAGCTGCGGTGCTTCACTGACCTCAGCCACCTCACCGGGCAGCATGCGCCGGGCCTCAAGCTTCCTCCCGCCCGGGTCAACCAGGTCCGCCATCACGGGGTCCTCGCCCACGGACTTGGGGTGCAGGCGATCCGCGCGCATGCGAAGCCGGGCACCCAGGTCGGGATCGCCGACAACACGACTTTCTACGTTCCGGTGATCGACACACCCGAACATATCGCGGCGGCGAAGAAGGCGACCCGCGAGCAGAACGCGATGTTCCTGACCGCGATCATGGAAGGTCGCTACATCGACGAATATCTGCACCAGGAGGCCGCCAACGCGCCGAAGGTGCAGCCTGGCGATATGAAGGTCATTGGCAGTCCGCTCGATTTCCTTGCGGTCAATATCTACGCTCCGGAGTGGGTGCGGGCCGACGATTCACCGCGCGGCTATGCCACCATCCCGCACATCGCTTCGTCGCCACACATGGCGTCGCCGTGGCTGATCGTTGGACCGGAAGTCGCCTACTGGGGCATCCGCCAGGTCAGCGAGCTTTGGCAGCCCAAGGTGCTCTACGTGTCGGAGAACGGCGCCTCCGCAGACGATCCGGTCCAGAACGGACGCATCGATGACGCCGACCGTGTCATGTACCTGCGCAACTACATCACCTCGTTCCACCGGGCGGTCGCCGAGGGCTATCCGCTCAAGGGATATTTCCTGTGGAGCCTGATGGATAATTTCGAATGGGCCGACGGCTACAGCAAGCGCTTCGGGATCCACTATGTCGACTTCAAGACGCAGAAGCGAACGCCCAAGCTCAGCGCGGCCTGGTACAAGGAAGTGATTGCCCGGAACCAGTTGGTCTAGCGGCGCCTCACGACCTGCAACGTCAGTCGCCGATCCAGATGCCGACGAGCGCGGCAAGCGCAACGAGCAGCAGGAAGCCATTGATCGGCACGAGCAGCGCCTTGGGAAGTGGGCGGATGTCACGATGCGCGACCTCGCCGGTGCCCTGGATTTCGCGCCAGACCGCCGCGACGAGGCAGAAGCCGGCGAAGATCACGAGCACCGACCCGGTGAGCTTGCCGATCAGTACCGGAAGGACGCCCTTCATCAGTGCCCTTGCGCCGACGCCGCTCGCAAGCGCGGCAAGCGCGGTCCGCACCCAGGCGGCATAAGTTCTCTCCGCTGCGAGGAGGGTTCGGTCGCCGGCGAGGATCGTCCGCCGGTCGGCACTATCACTGAGCTCATCGGTGCTGCGCTCCACGGCGGAGGCGCTACGCCTGATCTGCCTGGCCTGCTCGTGCAGCTCGCCCCTCGGCGCGGTCGCTTCAACCGCGCCCGGCGCCGTTGGGTTCTTGCGGCGCGCGGGGCGACGGTCGGCGGTCAAGCGATCCGCACTTCGCAGCCGAGACGCCGCGCCTGGTCGAGGCTCTCCTCGGGAGCGTCGCCATCAGTAATCAGCACGCCGACCTCCTCGATGCCCATGATGCGGTGGAGACAAGTGCGACCGAACTTGCTGCTATCGGTGACCGCCACGACTTCGCGAGCGACGCGCGCCATCTTGCGATTGAGGATCGCCTCGCCTTCGAAATGGGTCGTGATCCCGCGCTGAAGGTCGAGGCCGTCCACGCCGAGGAAGAGGCGGTCCACCTGCAGGCTGTCGAGCGCCGCTTCGGTCTGCCCGCCATAAAAGGCCATGTTTTTCCGGCGCAGGCGGCCGCCGAGGAGCACGATCTCGACATCCTCGCGTCGCATCAGCTGATTGAGG
>NZ_JAFAVR010000267.1 GCF_019242355.1 Sphingomonas sp.
GAGGTTCCACGGGGTGCAGGTGATAGTCATCGACACCATCCGCGGGCTCGCCGGGCAAGCGCGACGCGTAGTAATAGGTGATGTCGTTCGCATGCGAGTTGAGGACATTCAGGATGTCAACGCTAACACTCAGCCGTCGGCCCCGCCAATAGCTCCCGGCATTGACGAGCGTTGTCGGACGCGATCTCGCGCTATTGTCCTCGATCAGTGGGGCCGATCCGAAATGCCGCACTCGCAGCGATGCGGAGAACCCGTGTCCGAATTGGGCCTCCGCACCACCAGTCAACACGCGACCGATTGAATTGGGGACGTGCGCCTGGCCGGGGTCCACTCCCACAAAACGCGCGTGCGTCAGCGAGCCCGCGGCATCCAGGGTCAGCCAATCGGCGGGTCGCCAGAAGATCGTCGCCTCCGCTCCATAGCGGCGGGTCGCGGCGTTCGGCTCGGTCGTGCCGCCGTCGCCCGAATAGACGAGCTCCGATCCGAGCGCGAGATAGTAGCCGACGAGCGAACCTGTGAACCTGCCGACCTCTACCCGGCCGCCGAGTTCAGCACCGCGTGCCTTCACAAGGGCCGGAACCTGATCGGCTGGCTCGAACGTCCTCGGGTCGAACTTGATTGTCGCGCCACGAACGTCGTTGGAGTGGAATCCCTCGCCATAGTCCGCGTAAAGCTCGACATGGTCGGCCACGTGCCAGGCCACGGCCGCCTTCGGGCTAAGGATGGCTTCACTGCCCTGCCCGGAGTTGGCGGCGAGCGTTTCAGCATGAACGTCATAATTGTAGAGGTCGCCGCGAAGGCCGAGAATCACGCGCAGCCGATCCGTAAGTGCGGCACTGCCCTCGATGTAAGCCGCGCCGCTCAGTTCATCGACCCGGTCCTGCCTGACCGTTCCGATGATGCGGCCCTTCTCTGTGTGATAGAGTCCTACCTTGCCGATGTGGTCGTAACGGGCGTCGCCGCCGATCGTGAACGTCACCGGCAGTCCCGCGACGGTAGTTGGGAAGTCGTGATGGAGTGAGCCACCGAAGACGCCGCGTTGGTCGCGCTGCTCGAATTCGTCACCGTGGACGGGGTCGTCCAGGAAGTAAGTGAAGTTCGAGATGAGGTGAAAACGATAATAGAGAGCGAACAGGTTGATTTGCGTGGCGTCGAACGCGGCGTTGCCGGTCAGGCCAATGCGGGTCGTCGCGCCGCCGAGATAGGGATCGATGTTCCCATACCTGCTAATCTCACCATCCTCGATCGCCCGCTGCGGAACTTGATCCGTTGAATTCCACGTCGCTCGATAGGCGGTCAATCCCAGGCTCCAGCCTTCGCTCGGAGTGCCCTCCGAATACTTGATCAGGGAGTTGAACTTGCGCAGCTTCTCGTCGAGCACCCAGGGACCGTTCGAGAGCGTTCCGTCGAGCCCGACCAAGAGGTTGCCTCGGCCGACCGACGTACTGCCCGCTGTGAGCGCGCGGTCATAGCCGTAGCTGCCGAGGGTGGCCTGCACGATGGGAGCGGGCAATGTATCGGCCGTTCTGAACTTCACCGTCCCGGCCGCCGAGAAGTCGCCGACGTCCGCGAAATACGGTCCCTTGCGATAGTCGATCCTCTGGACCAGCTCGGGGATTAGGAAGTTCAAATCCATGTAGCCCTGGCCATGGCCGTGGGTGCGCATGTTGACGGGAACGCCATCCACGAACCCTGCGAAGTCGGTCCCGTGATCCAGATTGAACCCGCGAAGGAAATACTGGTTGGCCTTGCCTGTGCCTGAATGTTGGGTCGCAATCACGCCAGGGACATTCTCGACGAGCTCGCCGACCCGGCCTAACGGCTTGTCCTTGAAGTCCGCGTAGCCGACCGTCCCCTGGGAACCGGACTGAGCCTTGCCGATCTGCTTGAGCGCCCGTCCATAGACTACGATTTCGTTTTTCTGAGGATTGTCAGGGTCGGCTTGAGCCCAGGCTTCCGAGCTCGACGCACCCAGCAATAGAAGCAGCGTCGATGCCAGCGCCGCCCGACGCGAGTGTCCAGTCAACGCACGCACCACCCGTACACGCCCGCGCTCCATCCCCGAGGGTCCTAGAGCAAGCACTCTGCACGAACAGCACAATTGTTAAGTGCGGAGCTTAACTCCCGGTGTTGAGTCGCGCGCCGTCAATCGAGCGTCATCGATCAAGCAGGTGAGAGCGCGCCCGACGCCACAACCGGTCCAGTGGGGGCGCCAGTAGGCGAGCCTCCGCGCGGTTCGAGAGAAATGGCAATCGTTGCACCCTGCTGCAGCAGGTCGGCGAGCGCGCTGGCGAGCTGCTGGTGGGTCGTCTTGCCCGCAGGAAGCACGCCGAGCGACCTCGGCCTGCCGCCGGCTGGAATGACCCAGAGTTGGTGCGAATGTTTTGGATCGGCGGCGAGCGTACCGGCCGTGCCAAGCACAAGCTCACGAGTGTTCGGGTCCCAGCTGATAACGACGGTGGCCGCTGTGCGGCCGCTGGCGATTGCGACCATCGGCGGAGTTTGCTCAGCTGGCACAGGCGCCTGTACCGCGGCTACGGTCGGCGGGATGGGCGCGGGTCGTGGCTTCATGACCAGCAGGAAGCCGAGAACCGCGGCCACGGCGGTCATCCCCGCGGTCGTCGATCGCCAGAAGTTCAGCGACCGGCGGAGCCGCAGGTCATTGTCATTGGCCGGCGAGACGCGTCGGATCGCAGTCTGAACGCGATCCCAATGGCTGGCCGGCGGCGCGACGTCGTCAATTCCGTCATGAAGCGGCGCGAGATATCCACGCCACCGCGCGACCTCATGAGCGAAGGCGTTATCCGACGCCTCGCGAGTTCGCGCCGTCGCATATTCAGCGCCCTCAAGCAGGCCAAGCGCATATTCGGCCGCAACCACGCCTTCCCCTTCGATATCGTCGCGACGGTCGCTCATGATTCCATGCAACCCCGAAGGCGAAGCAGCGCGCGGCGCATCCAGCTCTTTACGGTAGGCAACGGGACGCCCTTGCTTTCCGCGAGCTGCGGATATGTCGTCCCCTCAAGAAATGCCGCTCGGATCATGGTCCGGCGATCCTCGTCAAGTTCATCAAGACATTCGTGCAGGCGTGCCCGATCCTCCGCGCGCTCAATAATGTCGACCGCAGATGGCCGTTCGTCCGGGATCTCCGCCGCCGATTCGAGATCGTCCGTCGACGGCCGCCGCTGCCGCAGGCGATCGATAGCCCGGTTGCGCGTCATCGCTGCAAGCCAGGTAATAGCGCTCGCCTTGTCAGGATCGAAGCTGCCCGCCTTGGTCCATACGGTCACGTAAACGGTCTGCAGGACGTCTTCGGCGTCTGCTCGGTCGTCTAGCACTCGCAGGCAAATCCCAAAGAGCTTTGCCGATGTTCGCTCATAGACCTGGTGCAAAGCGTGGCGATCACCTTGGGCGACGTCCGCCATCAACGAAGTCAGCTCTTGCGAAGCGACCCGGGCGACATCGGGCGATGCAGTGCGATCCATCTCAACCGTCATGCTTGCTCCCCCTATACGAAAGAAGCGACGATTTTGGAACGGTTGTTCCAACCATGGCGCGCTTGCTGCCAGTAACTGTCAGGAGGCAACCAGTTGCTTTAACTTACATCAGTGGCGAATAAATGAGTGTAAGTTTAACAAATGTCGAGTTTCTCCGCGCGAGAGCACGTAATTCTCCCACCGAATCTAATTGGGCATTCAGCCGAAGAAATCTCGCTGGCGATCTGCGCCGCCGCGAACGGGGGCCGTCCGGAACGGGCTGCCATGATGTGGGTCGCAGAGGGAGAACAGGCGTGAAGCATATGACCAGCGTGAGATTGGGGGCGATTGCCACCCTTCTGCTTTCGGTATCGTCGCCCGTGTGGAGCTCGAGCCACCGCGAGGCGCCGAACATCACCAAGATGCCGAAGGTGGATAACACGGACGTCTACGCGTTCCGGAGCTACGAGTCCGGACGCGCGGGTTACACGACGCTGATCGCGAACTTCCAGCCGTTCCAGGAGCCGGGTGGCGGACCCAACTATTACACGATGGATCCCGACGCGCTCTACGAGATCATGGTCGATAACAATGGCGACGCCAAAGAGGACGTCACTTTCCGGTTCAAGTTCAACAATGTTCTGCGCATGAATGGGAAAGGCGAAACCATCACGGCTGGCGGCAAGACGCTTCCTATCGCGCTGCGCGCTTCCGGGCCGCTTTCGAGTCCGATGGACGCGAACCAGGGTGAGATCGAACGCTATGCGGTGTCCGTCGTCAGAGGCGACCGCCGTACGGGCAATGCCAGCGTGATCACTGGGACCGACGGGTCGCAGTCTTTCCTCAAACCGTTCGACAACGCCGGCAACAAGACCATTCCCGATTACCCGGCCTACGCCACCAAGTTCGTCAACAATGTCAGCATCCCCGGCTGCGCCGGCGGTGGCCGCGTGTTTGTCGGGCAGCGTGAAGAGGCGTTTGCAGTCAATATCGGACCGGTCTTCGATCTCGTGAACTTCATTCCGATCGAGGGCGACAACAACGGCATCTACGGCAATGGCCAGCCTTTCCCCGGCGGCATTACGCAAAGCAATGCTCACCAGGGTCTTATCGGCAAATATAACGTCACGAGCATCGCGATTGAGGTCCCGACGGCCTGCCTGACCGGCAATGGCAACGGCGTCATCGGTATCTGGAGCACGGCCAGCCTTCCGCAGTCGCGGCTGCTAAAGCCAAATCCGACCTATGAGAACCCGACGACGAGTGGTGGCGCTTATGTCCAGGTCTCGCGCCTTGGCATGCCGCTCGTCAATGAGCTCGTGATCGGTCTTCCGCAGAAGGATCTGTTCAACGCGGTCGACCCGACGAAGGATGCAGCGCTTGCCGATTACGTGACGAACCCGACGTATCCGGAAGTGCTCAACCGGCTGTTCCGCACGGCGGTCAACGCCACGTTGCATACGAACTTCGCGACTCTTGCGCCGACAAACTTCCCGCGCAACGACCTCGTCGCGACGTTCCTGACCGGCATCGCAGGGCTCAACCAGATGTCGACTGTGACGGCATCGGAGATGATCCGCCTCAACACGGCGATCAATGCCACTCCGATCGACCGTCAGCGCCAGTTCGGCGTACTCGCGGACGACCTCGCGGGCTTCCCGAACGGCCGCCGCCCGGGCGACGATGTCGTCGACATCGAGCTTCGTGTCGCGATGGGGCGTCTGTGCCACCCGGTGACCATTAACGGCAAGCAGACCGATCTCGGCCTCTGTCAGCCGTCGGATGCGCCAACCGGCCTCGTTGCATACACCGACGGCGCGCCGATCAGTGCGCGTCAGCTCATGGATCACTTCCCTTATCTGAACCCGCCGCTCCGTGGCGCGCCTCTGCCACAGAACCAACCGTAAAGCGGCGGTGAAATGATCAAATCTCTAATACCGCTCGGTTTGATCATTGTCGCGGGGGTGTCGCTGGCCGCTTGCAACAAGGCAAGCGACCGCGACACGCCCGCGGCGCTCAATTTGGAATCGCCAAGTCATCAGGAAGATCAATTCGGCAAGGGATTCGGCCGGGACTTCAGGGCTGACCCGATGTCTACGCCCGCGGACGTCAACGACGACGACGTTGCTCCCGTCTCAGACACCGCCAAGCCGGTTGCGATCCAGTAGGACGCGTCGACAAACAACGGCATGATGCATGATCGTCACTCGAGATCCCTGGGTCCTCGATCCAGGGGACGCGCAGAAGTCCCGCTCAATCGCCGCAGCGGCGCGGCGGCGAATCTCTTGAAATCAGTAGCCGAAGGTCAGGCTCGAAAAGGTCGTGTCAAAATCAAAGGCCGGATCGCCCTTGACGCGTTCGGACCACAGGACATTCAAAAGCAGATTGCCCGCCGCCGGGATCTTGAACACGGCCTTCCCGTTCCGGTCCGTGACGACCGTCTGCAACGGCGTGGCATCGTGCGCGAGATCGGTCAGCATGACGGTCGCATTCGGCAGCAGATGGTTGTCGTAGAGGACGTGGATCGGAAGCAGCCGCGAGGGCGGAAGCGCGTACGGGCTGATGTCGGGGACAATCTCAAGCTTCAGGCCAATCGGCTTGGTCGCGGTCTGCTGGTCCTTCGGCGTAACCGGACCGACCTCGACAATGGCTTTGGCGCGTCGACTGTAGCGCTCCCGGCCAGTGCTATTCATCGTGCCTTCCTGCTGGCGAGCGGCGAGGACGGTTACGAGGCCTTCGGCCTTCGCGTAGT
>NZ_JAFAVR010000011.1 GCF_019242355.1 Sphingomonas sp.
ACGAGCATTGCGAGGCCATTGACGCGCCGCCCCTGAGCAGCCGCGAGGAAGCGGGTCTCGATCGGGCTGTACACCATGTCGAAAACCGTCGCCGCAGGAAGCCTCGACACAGCCGCAAGCACCGCGTTCGGCATTGGCGGGCACCCCTCCATGCCGAGCGGGCTGGCATTGATGATGACGGAGGCTTCAGCGAACAGCGTCCGGCACTGGTCGAAACTTCCGACGACGAGCCTGGCCTGAGCGGCTAGCGGTCCCAGGCAATCCGCCTTCTCGGGATTGCGGGCAACGATCGCCACTTCGCGGACGCCACACGCCGTCAGACTGGCCAGGGCGGCACGCGCCGCGCCGCCGGCGCCGACCAGCGCTGCTTTTGCGCCCGCAAGCTCAACACCGTTCAGCGCCGCCACGACTCCTTCGATGTCGCTGTTATATCCCACGAGACCCTCCGGTCTGGGCACAACGCAATTGACCGCGCCAATCTGCGCCGCGTCGCCGTCGATCCGATCGAGATACGCGAGAATCGCTTCCTTGTGCGGGACGGTGACGTTGCAACCACGCCAGTCGGGGTCCGCGCGACGCTCCCGCAGGAACTCGGCAAGCTCGCCGGGACGAACTCGCGTCCGTCGATACTCACCCGGCAGGTCGAGGCCGGTCAGCCAATAGTGGTGGATGAGCGGCGACTTCGAATGCGCTACGGGATCGCCGATAACCTCGGCGTAGGGCACGCCCATGCTAGCGCGCGCGTTCGAGGAAGCGAGCGACGTCGGCGAGCTCGATCGCCTTGTCCATGACGGCCTGGCCGATGCTCCGCGCAAGGATGAAGGTCGTTCGGCCGCCCTCGCGCTTTTTGTCGTGGACCATGTGGGCTGCGAGCCTATCGCCGATGCCGGCAAGTCCCAGCTCCGACAAAGTGGCCGGAAGACCCGAGGCGACGAAATGGCGGCGGACCCGCGCCGCATCCTCGGCAGCGCACACGTCTCGCTCGACCGAGAAGTCGAAGGCTAGCACGCAACCGAGCGCAACGGCTTCGCCGTGAAGCAGCCGATCGGAGTAGCCCGTCTCCGCCTCCAGGGCGTGGCCGAAAGTGTGGCCGAGATTGAGGAGTGCTCGGCGACCGGAGGTCTCACGCTCGTCCTCCTCGACGATGCGAGCCTTGCCGTTCACCGCGATCGTGATGCCCTTCGTTCGGGCAGCGGGCTCGCCCGCAAGGACAGCGCCGCCCTGCTCCTCCAGCCATTCGAAGAACGGTCGGTCTTCGATCAGCCCATATTTGACGATCTCCGCATAACCTGCCCGAAGTTGCCGGTCGTCGAGCGTGCCAAGCAACAGGGGGTCGATCAGCACCAGCGAGGGCTGGTGGAATGCGCCAACCAGGTTCTTCCCTGCAGCGACGTTGATCGCGGTCTTGCCTCCGACCGAGCTGTCGACCTGTGCGAGAAGCGTCGTCGGGACCTGGATGAATCGGCAGCCGCGATTGACGATGGCGGCAGCAAAGCCCGCGAGGTCGCCTACCATTCCGCCGCCAAATGCAACGACATGATCACTTCGCTCGACACCGGCGGACAAAAGGCTGTCGACGACGAAGCGAAGGCCCGCCCAGCTCTTGCTGTCTTCGCCGGCCGGCACGATGACCGGCACCGCTTCAATGTCGCCCAGGCCGGTCTGGAGCCGTGCGCCGAGCGTACTCCATACGGTCTCGTCACTAACGACCAGAAGCCGGCCATTGCGCGTGAACCCAGCCAGATGATCGCCTGCGCGATCGACCAGGCCATTGCCGATCAGAATGCGGTAGCTTCGCTCGCCGAGGCTGACGGTGACCCGGTCCATGCGCTCAGCCGCACTGGGCCCGGTGAAGCAACTTCTGGTCGGCAAGCACCAGCGCCATCATCGCCTCGACCACCGGCACCGCGCGGATGCCGACGCAGGGGTCATGCCGCCCGCGGGTTGAGATTTCCGTCTCATGGCCCTCCGTGTCGATTGTCTGCACCGGCGTCCGGATCGACGAGGTCGGCTTGAACGCCACGCGCGCGACGACCGGCTGGCCGGTCGAGATGCCGCCGAGGATTCCGCCGGCATGGTTGGCGAGGAAGGCCGGACCAGCGCGCATCGCGTCGGCATTCTCCTCGCCCCGCAGCCGGGCAGCGGCAAAGCCCTCGCCGATCTCGACGCCCTTGGCAGCATTGATCGACATCAGCGCCCCGGCGAGCTCACCGTCGAGCTTCGCGTAAACGGGCGCTCCCCAGCCCGCGGGAACACCGTCGGCAACACACTCGACCACGGCGCCAAGCGAGGAGCCCGCCTTCCGGGCGTCATCGAGCGCGCTTGCCCACCGTTCCGCCGCGCCGGCATCCGGACAGTGAAACGGATTCGCTTCGACTGCCTCCCAATCGGAGGCCGACCGATCGATCGCATCGCCGCCCAGCTCGACCAGGTAGCCGCGGACTCGCACCTCGGGCACGATCAGCCGGGCGATCGCCCCGGCCGCGACCCTGGCCGCCGTCTCCCGCGCCGAGCTTCGCCCGCCCCCGCGCCAGTCACGAATGCCGTACTTGGCGTCATAGGTGTAGTCGGCGTGGCCGGGCCGATAGGCGTTCGCCACCTCCGAATAGTCCTTCGTGCGCCTGTCCTCGTTCTCGATCACCAGGCTGATCGGCGTCCCCGTCGTCTGGCCCTCGAACGTCCCGGACAGAAGCCGGACCCGGTCGGCCTCGCGCCGCTGCGTCGTATGGCGGCTCGCGCCCGGACGCCGTCTGTCGAGCCACGGCTGGATGTCGGCTTCGCTCAGCGCCAGTCGCGGCGGGCAGCCGTCGACGACAGCGCCGATCGCTTCCCCATGGCTTTCGCCCCAGGTGGTCACTCGCAGCAATCGCCCGAAACTGTTGAGGCTCATGCGATGGACGCCCCAAGCGAGCGCATCAGCGGCACGAAGCCGGGAAAACTGGTCGCGATCATCCCGGCGCTGTCGACCGCGACGGGCCTTGTCGCGCCCAGCCCCATGACGAGGAAGCTCATGGCGACGCGGTGGTCGCCCGATGCCTGCACGTCTGCTCCTCCCGGAGGCGGGCGGCCATCTCCTTCGACCACCAGGCTGTCGTCCTCCTCCCGAGCCTCGACCCCGCAGGCGCCAAGGCCGGCGACGATGGCGGCCAGCCGGTCGCTTTCCTTGACCCGAAGCTCGGCAAGGCCGCGCATCACGGTGCGCCCTTCAGCAAAAGCCGCGGCGACGGCAAGGATCACATATTCGTCGATCATCGACGGCGCCCGCTTGGGCGCAACCTCGACTGCGTGCAGCCGAGAGGCGGAGACCGTCAGATCGGCGACTTCCTCCCCGCCCTCGAGCCGGCGATTGGACGTGACGATGTCGGCGCCCATCTCGCGCAAGGTCCTGATGAGCCCGCTGCGAAGTGGATTCACCATCACGTTGCGGACGGTGACGCGCGATCCGGGGACGATCAGCGCCGCGACCACCGCGAAGGCTGCCGAGGACGGATCGCCGGGAATGAGAACCGTCGTTCCGCGCAGTTCCCTCCTGGCGCCAAGGCGGATCACGCCACCGTTGCTCTCGACATCGCAACCGAAGGCTCGAAGCATGTTCTCGCTATGGTCGCGGCTGGGCATGGGCTCGACGACTTCGACGGGTCCATCGGCACCGAGTCCCGCGAGGAGGATCGCCGACTTCACCTGCGCCGAGGCCTTGTCGTTGACGAAGCGCATGCCCCGGAGATTGCCGCCCCGGATCGTCACCGGCAGCCTGTCCCCCTCGGTACGCGCGCCCATTGCGCGCAGTGGCGCCGCGACGCGCTCCATCGGCCGGCTGCTGAGGGAAGCATCGCCTGTGAACGTGACAGCGATCGGGAATGCCGCCGCAGCGCCCATCATGAGCCGGGCGCCGGTGCCGCTGTTGCCGCAATAGATCGGTCGGTCCGGGCTTTGCCAGCGAGCGCCGCGAACGCGCCACAGGCCGGGCTCGCGCCGTTCGACGTCGGCGCCGAAGGCCCGCAGCGCCTCGGCGGTGTGGAGCACGTCCGCGGACTCTAGCAGCCCGGCAATCCGCGTCTCGCCACTGGCAAGCGCCCCGAGGATCAGGGCGCGGTGCGACATCGACTTGTCGCCCGGCACGTCGATGTCTCCCGACAGCGGCGTCGACCGCGACGCGACCAGCCGTTCGGTCGACGAGAGTTCGAGGAGGTCGCTCATGTGGCCTGTCCGCTACCGCCGAAGCCCGCCGCTCACAACCGCCCCGCTCCCTTCCATTTTCCGAAACGGAGGTTGACCAGCCCTCCGACGGACCGCATTATCGCTCGCGATGCTTCAAGTTCGCTCCGCAATGTCCTGGTGGTGGCGCTGGTCCCCAGCCACACATGCGGCGCGCGCCACGAACGGATAGCGGAAGAGAGCTTCTCTCCAGCCTAGCCTTCCAGGACCCGCCGCGACCCGGCGGGTTTTTTCATGCCCTCGATCCCATGGACACCAGATACAATGATCATCGTTCTCAAGCGTGAAGCCAGTGAAGAGACCGCCCGCGAAATCCTGGGCCGGATCGAGGAGAAGGGGCTGAAGCCGCTCTACATGCCGGGTACCGAGCGGATCGTGCTCGGGGCTCTCGGCGACGAGCGGGTGCTCGGCCAGCTCGGCCTCGATGGCCACCCGATGGTGGAATCGCTGAAGCCCATCCTGTCGCCGTACAAGCTCGTCAGCCGCGAGATGCACCCGCACGACACGGTCGTCCGCTTCGGCGGCACCGTAATCGGCGGAAACGCCTTTGCGGTGATCGCCGGCCCTTGCGCGGTTGAGACCGAGGAGCGGCTGCGCGAGAGCGCTTCGGCCGTTGCCGCGGCCGGGGCGATCGGCATCCGCGCGGGGGCCTACAAGCCCCGTTCCAGCCCCTATTCGTTCCAGGGCCACGGACCGGAGGGGCTGGCGACCCTACGTGCGGTCGGTGATGAGCTCGGTCTGCCCGTCATCACCGAGATCATGGACACTGCCGACGTCGAAGCGGTCGCCGAGAAGGCGGACATGCTCCAGGTGGGCGCCCGCAACATGCAGAATTTCGCGCTCCTGAAGGCGCTTGGCAAGGTCACCAAGCCTGTTTTGCTGAAGCGCGGCCTGTCCGCGAAGGTCGAGGAGCTTCTCCTCGCCGCGGAATATCTGCTCGCGGCCGGCAATGAGCAGGTCATCCTGTGCGAGCGCGGCATCCGGACGTTCGAGACCGCGACGCGCAACACGCTCGACCTTAACGCCGTCGCCTACATGAAGCAGAAGACTCATCTGCCGGTGTTCGTCGACCCTTCGCACGGAACGGGCGTCCGCGACCTGGTTGCGCCAATGGCACTCGCCGCCGCGGCCTGCGGCGCCGACGGCCTGCTGATCGAGGTCCACCACAATCCGGTCGACGCCTGGTCCGACGGTGCGCAGTCGCTCTATCCGCACCAGTTCCAGGCCCTGATGGAGACGCTTCGCCCGGTCCTCGCCGCAGTCGGCCGGGACCTCGCATGAATGCGCCGGCGGACGTGACGGTCGGCTCCGCCCGGTCGATCAGCCGGCGGCTTCCCACCCCCGTCGACCTGCTGGCGCTTTACGCCGAGCTCAGCGATGGCGGCCGCCGGGCCGATACGCTGATGATCGAGACGACCGCCGGCCGAAACCTCATTGTCGATCGCGCCGCGATCCGGATCGAGTGCCGCGGAGGAGAGGTCGTGCTCACGGCCCTGTCGGTAGACGGCGAGCCAGTGCTCGATATCGTCGAGCGCAAGCTTGCCGTGCATGTCGCTGAACGGGCTTCCGACCGGCTGATCCTGCGCTACGAGCGCTCGGCCGCCGTCGATGCCGAAGTCCGGCTGCGCGCGCCTTCTCCGTTCGACGTCCTGCGCACCATCACCGCACTCGCCATCGATACGCCCGAAGAGCCGATGACGATCTGTCTCGCAGGGGTCGTCGGATTCGATCACGTCGACTTTTTCGAGGACCTACCCGCCAATGCCGAGGATCTGACCGGCTTTCCCGATTTCATCTTCTGGCTGGCGCAGTCGGCAGTCATTGCCGAGCCGCGGATGACGCCCCGCCTGCTTTGCACCTCGTTCAACTCCGGCGATCCGGAGCAGGACCGGCGAAGCCGCAACTCGGCGATCGATCGATTGTCCGACCTGGCCTTCCGGGCATCAGACGTTCGCCAGGTCAGCGCCGCTCCAGGCGCCGCGGCGACCGTCTCCGTGGACCAGTCCGACGAGGATTTCGCCGCCGCGGTCCTGAAGCTCAAGGAGCATGTCCTCGCCGGCGACGTCTATCAGATCGTCGCTTCCCGGACCTTCAGCGCCCACTGCCCCGATCCACTCTCCGCCTTCGCCCGCGTCCGGGCGCTGGATCGCAGCCCCTACATGTTCTTCGTGTCGATGGCCGATTCGGTCCTGTTCGGAGCGTCTCCCGAAACGTCGGTCAGAGTGACCCGAGAGCGCGGCAAGGCGGTGCTCGAGGTAAAGCCAATCGCCGGCACGCGCCCGCGCGGCCAGGACGGCGACCAGGACAATCGGATGGAAGCCGACCTGCGGCTCGACGAGAAGGAAGCGGCCGAGCACATGATGCTGGTGGACCTCGCCCGAAACGACGTCGCCCGTGTCAGCGAACCGGGCACTCGCCACGTCGACCGCCTGATGACTCTCGAGAAATATGCCCGGGTCATGCACCTCGTCAGCTCGGTGAAGGGCGTGCTCGCTCCTCGCTTCGACGCACTTCACGCGCTTCAGGCCTGCCTCAACGTCGGTACGCTGTCCGGTGCGCCAAAGCTCAAGGCGACCGAGCTTCTGCGGCGCTACGAGCGCACTCGCCGCGGAGCCTACGGCGGGGCGATCGGCTGGCTGAATGGTGAGGGGCTGATGGATACTGGCGTTGTCATCCGCTCGGCCCTGGTCAGGAATGGCACCGCGCACGTCCGCGCGGGTGCGGGGATCGTCCATGATTCCGACCCGGTCGCCGAAGCCGACGAGACTCGGCGCAAGGCATCGGCCGTCCTCACTGCCATCGCCGGGGAGCAGGTGCGATGAGCCGCAACGTCCTGATGATCGACAATCATGACAGCTTCACCTTCAATATCGTCGAGGCGCTGGAGCGGTTGGGAGCAACCGTCCGAACCCTGCGCAACGAGGTCCCCGCCGAGGACGCGCTCGCCGAGGCCGTCGAGTCCGATTCGATGATCCTGATATCGCCTGGGCCTGGCCGTCCCGAAAATGCCGGCTGCTGCGTCGAACTGATCGGGCTCGCCAAGGGCAAGGTGCCGCTATTCGGCGTCTGCCTTGGCCAACAGGCCATGGTGATGGAGGCCGGCGGCGAGGTCGTGCGGGCGAGCAGTGCGGTGCACGGCAAGGCGTCGCTGCTCTACCATGACGGGCAGGGACCGTTCGCCGGCTTGCCTAATCCGTTGAAGATCGGACGCTACCACTCGCTCGGCACGCCCAACCCTCCCGCTCGATTTCGCGTGCATGCCCAAATCGATGGCATGGCGATGGCCATCAGTGATCGGGACGCGAAGCAGATCGGCGTGCAATTCCATCCGGAGTCAGTTCTGACCCCCACCGGCCAGCGCATCCTTCAGAACGTGCTGGGCGAGCTGGCCTAGCCCAGCCGGGCGACGATCTCGTCGACGAAGCCCTGCGGATCGCCATCCGAAGTGACAATTCGAACCTGGGCCTCGGCATAGCTCGTTCGGCGATCCTGCCACAGCGCGCGCAATTCGCTCTCGCTCCGCCCTGCCGCCAGCGGGCGGGCGGTCGAGCGCGCGAGGCGAGACAGCAGGATTTCGAAGGGCGGGTCGAGCCACACCGTAATGCTCCTGGCGTTCAACCTGGCGCGGCTGTCCGGATCGACGAAGGCGCCGCCGCCTAGCGCGATCACACTGGGCTCGCCATCGAGCAGGTCCGCGATCGCCTGCCGTTCAGCGGCGCGGAATCCGGCCTCGCCCTGCGCCGCGAAAATCGCTGCGACGCTCATCCCTCTCGCCGTCTCGATCGCCTGGTCGATGTCGACGAAGGGCAGTTCGAGACGGTCCGCCAGCAGGCGTCCGATCTTCGATTTGCCGGCGCCCATGAAGCCGACGAGAGAGATGGAACGGCCGGGCTGACCGGCGTCATTGCCGGCCACGGTTATCCAGCAGGAACTGGAGCGCCAGCCCATAGCCGCGGATGCCAAGACCGGAGATCAAGCCGGTTGCGGCCGCTGTCGTCAGCGTCTCCGCCCGCCAGGCTTCCGCGCGCGCGTGGATGTTGCTGATGTGCACCTCGACGATGGGCGCGCTGCACGCCTTGAGCGCGTCCAGCACCGGCACCGAATAGGAGCAGCCCGCCGGGTTGATAACGATCCCCGCCGACGCGCGAGCCGCCTGGATCTGCTCGATCAGCGTGGCTTCGCTGTTTGTCTGGTGGAAGCTTAGCTCGAGGCCCGCGGCCGAGCAGATTTCGCGGCAGGCCCGCTCGACATCGGCCAGCGTCGCCGTGCCGTAGATTTCCGGTTCGCGCTCTCCGAGCAGGTTGAGGTTGGGGCCGTTGAGCACATGGATGTCGGCGGTCATGGAGGCCACTGTCGGGCATCGGCCCGGCCTTGGCAATGCAGAGACACCCTTCGGGCCGGCTCCCGCGCTACTGGCGATTGCCGACGTTCCTGCTCTTCATCATAGTCGCGCCCATGACGTTCGACACTTCGGAGATCAGAGGCCAGGATCCACCCGGTACGCACCCCGACGTGTCGGTGCTCCTCATCACCTACAATCACGAAGCCTTCGTCGGACGAAGTCTCGACAGCGTTCTGATGCAGCAGGGCACACGCTTCGAGATCGTTGTCAGCGAGGACCATTCGACCGACCGCACGCTCGATATCGTCAGGGAGAAGCTGGCTGGCCGTCCGGGCGCGCGCATCATCGCGTCCCATGAGAACCTCGGGTCCAACGAGACCATCCTCCGCGCGATCCGGGCGGCCCGCGGGCGCTATGTCTCCATCCTGGATGGCGACGACTTCTGGATAGCAGATGACAAGCTCGCTCGGCAGGTTGCGATCCTCGATGCCGATCCCGCGCTGTCGGCCTGTTTCCACAACGCGCTGATCGTGCGCGGCGAAGCTCCCACGCCGACCGAGGAGCGCTGGACACCCGCTCGCCAGGCCGAGCGGACCGGCGTTGCCGAACTTTGGGAGGGCAACCCGTTCGCGACCTGCGCCGGCATGTTGAGGCGATCCGCGCTAACATCGGTGGGCGACTGGTATGCGACGCTAGGCAGGCCGACGCATACGCCGATGATCACCGACTGGCCGCTCTACCTCGCCGCCGCCGAGCATGGCCCCATCCGCTTCGTCGACGAGGCGGTCGGTGCCTATCGACTGCACGACGGCGGCTGCTTCTCCTCGCTTCCGCGCCGCGACAAGCTCGACGCGACTGCGCGAGTATACGAGATCATGAGGTCGGGCCTGGGCAAGCGTCATCAGCCGGTCGCCGCAGCCGGCGCCGCCCGCTATTTCGATGGCTGGGCGACCGCTTACGGCGCGCAGGGCGATAAGGCGCTCGCCCGAGCCGCGGCCTGGCACGCGCTCAAGAGCGGTGGCGTCGGAGCCGGGGTTGGCTGGCGGTCCTGGCTCCGCGGACTCGCTCGCAGCCTTTGACAACGCGCGCCATCATCGAGCCCGTGCCCGAGGGCACCGAGCGGCCGCGCTGGTCCGTGATGATCCCGGCCTACAATTGCGCGGCCTTCCTGGGCGAGACGCTGCGGTCGGTGCTTGCGCAGGCTCCCGGTCCCGAGCGGATGCAGATCGAGGTCGTCGACGACGCCTCGACGGACCATGTGAAGACGGTGGTCGAGGACGTGGGCAAGGGCCGCGTCGACTACTTCCGCCAGGAGCGGAATGTCGGACAAGTCGCCAATTTCGCCACCTGCCTTCAGCAATCCAGAGGGGAGATCGTCCACCTGCTGCATGGCGACGACACCGTCTTCCCGGGCTTCTACGATGCGCTCGATCAGGGATTTGGAAGCGATCCGGGGATCGGTGCGGCCTTCTGTCGCTGGCAGACGATCGACGAGCGCGGCAAGGTCACTGCGGTCGCGGAAGCGGAGCGCGAGACCGCCGGGCCGCTGCACGACGCCCTGGCGCGTCTTGCCAGCGAACAACGGATCGTTACCCCTTCCATCGCGGTCCGGCGCTCGGCCTATGAACGGCTCGGCGGGTTCGACCCGAGGCTCGATTGTGCCGAGGACTGGGAGATGTGGGTCCGGATCGCGGCCAGATTTCGCGTCTGGTACGAACCGCGCCTGCTCGCTTCCTACCGCCAGCATTCCAGCTCCACGACCGCCGCGCATTTCCGCGACGCGTCGGAACTTCGGCATACGCTGAGCGCGATCCGGCTGTTCAAGCCTCTTCTGCCGCGGGAGCGCGCCCAAGACATCACCCGCTCGGCGCGCCGGGCCTATGCGCGAACCGCACTTGGCAATGCGCGCGAGTTCGCGCGGAAGCACGATGCCGCAGCGATGCGGGCGCATCTGGCGATGGCGCTGCGGTTCCAGCCGAGCGCTCCCACCCTGCGCGATGCCCTGCGAATCCTGCTCGGCCTGGACCGGTGAGCATGCAGCGCGTCGCGATCCTTGGCGCCGCGGGGTTTATCGGCACTCGGTCGGTCGAGATGCTGCGCGAAGATGGCTGCGAAGTGGTCCCCGTGGTCCGGCGTGCAATGCCGGGAGGGGTCGTCGCCGACGCGCTGGACCAGCCCAGCCTTGAGCGCGCCTTCGAAGGCTGCGACGCTGTCGTTGCCGCGATTGCGGGCCCGCCGGCGACGATCACCGGCGTGTGCGGACCGATCGTCCGCGCCGCCCAAGCCGCGGGCGTGCGCCGCATCGTTCACCTGAGCAGCCAGGCAGTCCACGGACAGTCGCTTGCCGAAGGAACGACCGAGGACAGCCTGTTCCCGAGCGAGCAGCCGTTCGCCTACAATTCCGCCAAGGCCGACGCCGAGGGGCTGATGCAATCCTTGACTGCCGCCGCTCACGTCGAGGTGGTCATCCTGCGCCCCGGCATCGTCTACGGACCTCGTTCACGCTGGACCGACGGGATCGCCGACGAGCTTCTCTCCGGTGAGGCGTTCCTCGTCCGCGATGCGCCCGGTGCATGCAACGCGGTCTATGTCGACAATCTCGTGCACGCGATCGGCGTTGCGCTTGGATTCGGCGCAACGCCTGAGGGCGCCGTCTTCGTCAACGATGCCGAGCGGTTGACCTGGGCGGATCTCATCCTTCCCGTTGCCGATGCGCTCGGACTGCCTGCCCGCGCGGTCCGCCGCCCGAGCCTTGCCGAAGCACTGGGCCCTGCATCGTCATGGACTCGCAAGCTGCGGCCATTGCGAAAGCTGCCGGGTCTCCGCAGCATCGCGCCTTATTCGCGCGAGATGGCTTTGCTGCAGTCGAACACAGTGCATACTTCAAATGCCAGGGCTGAGCGGTTGCTTGGCTACCGGCCAATCGTGAGCCACCAGGACGCGATGCAGCGGTCAATCGCCTGGTTGCGCACAGCGGGCTACCCCGTCCGATGACCGATTCCAGCGACGCCGCGGTCGTGATCACGACCTACAATCACGCGCGCTTTCTCGGCGAAGCGATCGACAGCGTGCTTTCGCAGACCGTCGCGCCCGCCGAGATCGTCGTGGTCGATGACGGTTCGACCGACGATCCCGAGACGGTGACGGCGAAATATCCTTCGGTCCACCTCATACGCCAGGACAACCGCGGACTCGCGGCCGCCCGCAACACCGGCTGGCGAGCGACATCGAGCCCGTTCGTCGCCTTCCTCGACGCCGACGACTGGCTCCGGCCCACTGCGATCGAGGTCGGCTGCCGGCAGCTCGCCGCTCACCCGGACGCGGCATTCAACTATGGCGCCTATGCCAATCGCTACTGGCCGTCCGGACGCATCGCCGAGGTCCCCTTCCGCCCGGTCCCGCGCGAAAGCTTTGGTGCGATGCTCCACCTCAATCCGATCGGAATGCACGCGACCGTCCTGTACCGCCGGAGCGCGCTCGAGGCCGCGAACGGCTTTGCCGAAGAGCTTCGTGCCTGCGAGGATTACGATCTCTACCTGCGTCTCGCGGCGGATCGTCCAGTCGCCTGCTGCCGCGATGTGCTTGCGGACTATCGTCAGCACGACAGCAACATGTCTCGCGACCCCGCCTTCATGCTTCGTGCGGCGCTGCGCGTCATGCGCCGCATCGCGCCGACGGCGCAGGCGCGCGGCAAGACGCGCGACTGGCAGGCCAGCATTGAGGAGTGGAAGGCCCATTACGTCGACCAGTGGATCAGCCAGCTCAAGGACACCGGCCTGAACGTCCGGGCGCTGCGGCAGCTCGCATCCCTGGCGACGCTCGCTCCCGCATATCTGCTGGGCAAGGGCGCTCGGCGGCTGGGACGACGATGACGCCCGAAGTCTCGGCGATCATCATCGTCCGCGATGGCGAGACCTTCATCCGCGATGCCGTCGACAGTATCCTGCTCCAGGACGGGCCGAGCTTCGAGCTTATTGTCGTCGACGATGGCTCGACCGACCGCACATCCGAGATCGTGCGCGGCTTCGGTGGCCGCGCTCGGATGGTCACGCATCCCGGCCGCGTCAATCTAGGCATGAGCGCCAGCCGCAATCTCGGCATCGAGACCGCGCGCGGCGCCTACGTCGCCTTCCTCGACGCCGACGATTTGTGGCTGCCCGGCAAGATCGCGGAGCAGGCCGCGATCCTCGATTGCGAGCCCTCGACGGCAATGGTCTATGGCCGCACCATGATCTGGCGCAGCTGGGACGGCTCTGGCGACGATTTCATGTACGGGCTCGGCGTGACGCCGGACCGCACCTACCCGCCGGGACGGCTGTTTCGGCAGCTGCTCGTCAACCGGTACCAGACGCCGACGACCTGCAATGCAATGATGCGGCGCGACGCGCTGCTTGCCGTCGGCGGAGCCGATCCGAGTCTCAGGGGCATGTTCGAGGACCAGCTGCTGTTCGCGAAGTTGCTCGCCCGCTATCCGGTCCACGTCTCGTCGCGCTGCTGGGCCAGGTACCGCCAGCACGCGGCGTCGGCGTCGGCATCGAACGTCGACGGCCTTGCGATCGACCGAGCGCATCTGCGCTATCTCAGCGCGTTGTCCGCCTATCTCGGCCATGCCGGGGCGCCCCTCCGCGACCGAGCGGCGCTGGGCCGGACGAAGCTCAAGCTGCAGTCGCGGATCGCGGCGCGCCGGGCGAAGCGGATGATCAGGAGATGAGTCCGAAGGTCTCGATCGTCACGGCCTATCGCAATGCGGCGGCATATCTGCGCCAGGCGATCGAGAGTGTGCTGGCGCAAAGCGTCGGCGAATGGGAGCTGTTGCTGGTCGACGACCGCTCGACCGACCACGGCCCCGACATCGCGGCCGATTACGCCCGCCTCGACAAGCGCATTCGCCTGCTGTCCACCACCCCCGGCCGCACCGGCGCTGCTGCGGCTCGCAATCTCGGGCTCGAGCAGGCGCGCGGCGAGTTCGTGGCCTTCCTCGATGCCGACGACTTGCTCGTGCCTGACAAGCTCGAATGCGAGCTTGCGCTGGCGAGCGAGCATCCGGATGCGGCGCTGATCACGGGCGCCGCGCGCTGGTGGCATCCAGGCCGCGAACAGGCGGACTGGATCGACGCGGTACAGCATGTCGCGACCGGCGCCCACCAGCCGCCTGCCCTACTCAATGACCTGATCCTCCTGAACCGCGACGAGGTCCCCTGCATCTGCGCGGTCCTTGTGCGCCGCGACGCCGTCCGGGCGGTGGGCGGCTTCGAGGAGCGGCTTGCGCTCTACGAGGACCAGAGCTTGTGGGTGAAGCTGTTCGCCCGCTATCCAGCGGTCCTGGGGAGACATCTGACGTCGATCTACCGGCAGCATGATCAGTCGACGTCGGCGGCGGCAGAGGGTTCGGGCGACTATCACCGGATGCGAGTCCATCCGGCCCGCGCCGAGTTCCTGGACTGGACGGAGCGCTATCTCGGAAACGAGGGACGCCTGGGCCCCTCCCGGCGCGCGCTGCGCATTGCCCGAGCGCTGGTGAGCGGCAGCCTGGCCGGCCTCACGCCCGGCGAGCGGCTTGGCTATCTTGGCCTGCGCATCGAACGGCTCAGGCGGCGCGTCGCGGCGCGTCTCCGGCATTCCGGGCGAGGCAAAGCGGCTCTCGGACCGGTGATCGAATGACCGCTCCGGCGATCGAAGTCACCGATCTCGGCAAGCGCTATCGGCTGGGCGCGGCCGCCGCCACCAACTTGCGCGAGGCGATCGGCTCGGCCTTTCGTCGCCGTGTGTCCGGCAAAGGCAGCTTCTGGGCGTTGCGCGACACCAACTTCACGGTTGGAGAAGGCGAGATCGTCGGGCTCGTCGGCAACAACGGGGCCGGCAAGAGCACTCTGCTCAAGATCCTCTCGCGGATCACTCCGCCGACGGAAGGCTCGGTGCGGATCCGCGGCCACGTCGGATCGCTGCTGGAGGTTGGCACCGGCTTCCACCCCGAGCTCAGCGGCCGGGATAATGTCTTCATGAACGGCCTTCTGCTGGGAATGAGCCGCGCTGACGTCCGCCGACAGTTCGATGAGATCGTTGCCTTCGCCGGCGTCGAGGAGTTCATCGACCTGCCGGTGAAGCGCTACTCAAGCGGCATGTACCTGCGGCTCGCCTTCGCGGTCGCTGCCCACCTCCAGGCCGAAATCCTGCTGATCGACGAGGTGCTCGCGGTCGGCGACGTCGCCTTCCAGAGGAAATGCCTCGCCCGGATGGACGAGGTCGCGCACGAAGGCCGGACCATCCTGTTCGTCAGCCACAACCTGACGGCGGTGCAGGCGCTATGCCCAAGGACGATCTGGATCGACAAGGGCCGCGTCGTCGCCGACGGTGACACGCGCCGGGTGCTGAGCGCCTATTTGCAGTCGGCGGGGGAGTCGGACTCTCCCGGGGAGCGCCTGTGGGCAGAGGGCCATGGACCCCGCTCGGGAGAGCTGGAGCTAAGGGGCGCACGGGTTCGCGCTCAGGGCGGCGAGCCGTCCGCGCCGATCGACCTGCGCACTCCCATCGACGCCGAATTCGCGATCCATTCCGCCGCAGCGGCCGCGATCAGCGGGATCGGCGTACAACTGATCAACGACGAGGGCACGATCGTGTTCGACGTGGGCCCGCCGCAGGGATTGGCAGACTGGTCCGCCGGGACCCACCGGTTGGCCGTGACCATCCCCGGCGGCCTGCTCAATGACGGCAGCTATCGGCTTGCCTTGCATCTCTATCGAGACGGCGAAATGGTCCTCGACCTGCCCAACCTGCTGGCGTTCGAGGTGCTCGACACCGGTGAGGACCGGGATGGCTGGTACGGCAAGTGGCACGGCGTCATCCGCCCCCGCCTCGACTGGCGGCACGAGGTCGACCGCGACGGCTAGATCACATCGGCGAACCTGTCCTCCAGCGCGCTGAACAGCATCACACCCACGATCAAGACCACGACGGACGTGGCGGCCGAAGTGACGAGCAGCATCATGTCCGGCGCGGGCGTGCCAAGCACGGACCATCGAAAACCCTCGACGATGCCTGCCATCGGGTTGAGGCCGGCAAGCCAGCGCCAACGGTCGGGAATCAGGCTCGCGGGATAGGCGACCGGAGTCGCGACCAGCCATAGCTGGGCAAGAAAGCCGACGAGGTGACGAACGTCGCGATAAAGGACGTTGAGCGCGCCGAGTGCCGATCCGACCCCGGTCGCGACCGCCGCTGCCAGCAGGACAAACAGTGGCGCAAGCAGCAACGGCCCGCCAAGGCCCGAACCCGTCGCCACCGCGACGATGACGAGCAGGACCAGGCTGATCGCGAAATCCAGCAAAGTCACGGCGACCGCGGCGAGCGGAATGATCAGTCGAGGGAAATAGATTTTCGTGACCTGGTTCTGGTTGGCGAGGACCGATCCGGCGGCGCCGGTCATGCCCTGGCTGAACAGATTCCAGATGCACAGGCCCGCAAGCGCGAACAACGGATAGGACGCACGGCCGGTCGGCACGTGGATGACGTGGCCGAACACTGCCCAGAAGATCAAGGTCGTCAGAAGCGGCTGGAGCACGGCCCAGCCAATGCCCAGAAGCGTTTGCGAGTAGCGGGATTTCACGTCGCGCAGAACGAAGAACCATAGGAGGCCCAGGTTCCCGCCAGTTTCGCGCAGCCGCGGCATCGGCAGGCCGCGCGGCGGCACGATCACGATCTCGCCGGACTCGTTGGCGGGATGTTCACCCTTGACCACCATGCTTGATCCTGACCCCCGTGGCGCTAGTGTCATTGGGCAGGATTTGGATGGGGTGGTCAAGCATGGCCGGCGATCGCAGAGGGCCGGTGCGGCTCGCCCGGGGCGCCGCCAGACGGGTGCTGAGGCGGCTGCGCCCTCGCCGCCGGCCGGCGATCCTGATGTACCATCGCATTGCCGACGAGACTTTTGATCCGTGGGAGCTCGCGGTCTCGCCGTCCATTTTCGCTCGGCATCTCGACTGGCTACGGAGCCACCGGACGGTCCTGCCGCTCCCGGACTTCGTTCGCCTTCATCGCGAGCGACAGCTGCCGTCCGACGCAGTCGCGATCACCTTCGACGATGCCTATGCCTGCGTCGCCCAGGTCGCGGCGCCGATGTTGAAATCAAGCGGCTTGCCCGCGACCGTCTTCGTTCCGCCCGAGCTGATCGAGCAGGGCGAGGAATTCTGGTGGGACGATATCGAGCGGATGGTGATGGCCTCCGCCGCGACCGAGGTGGCCGTCGATGGCGAGACGATCCCGCTGGGTCCGCGCCGCGAGGCTGACCGGGACTGGCCGCCGAACGCAGCGCCACGGACCGATCGGCAGAAGGCCTTCCACGCCGTCTGGGCGAAGCTGCGGGTCAAGTCTCCGGCCGATCTTCGCGCCGCCGTGCTGACGCTTCGCAAGGACCTGGGCGCCGATGACGTCGCCCGTCCCTCCCACCGCCCGATGACCGTCGCCGAGGCCCGCGCGGCGAAGTCCGCGATCATGCAGTTCGGCGCGCATGCACTTACCCACCCCTCGCTGCCTTGCCTCGATTCGAGCGAAAAACGGCATGAGATCGTCGACAGCGTCGAGCAATGCGAGGCCCTCACTGAGCAAAGGCCGGCGACCATGGCTTATCCCTATGGCGACTTCGACGCGGAGTCCGAGAAGCTGGCCGAAGAGGCGGGATTCGATTGCGCGTGCACGACCGACCACGCGTTCGTGACGGCGGAGTCCAGGCCCTTCGCACTCCCGCGCATCCAGGTCGGCAACTGGAGTCCAGCGCGGCTTCGGCGGGTGCTCGAAGGGTGAGGAGCACGCTTCGCCGCGCGCGCGGCCGCCTTGCCATGTCGGTCGGCCGGCTAGCCAGCACCGTTCCGCTCAGCGCGGAATTCGGCTTTGATCGCGGCACGCCCGTCGACCGCCATTATATCGAGGCCTTCCTTGCAGCCAACGCCGCCGACATCCGCGGCCGCGTTCTCGAGATCGGCGACGACAGCTACTCGCGGCAGTTCGGCGGCAAGCGCGTGACGCAGCAGGACGTGCTTCACGTCGACCCGGATCACCCCGGCGCCACGATCATCGGCGACCTGTGCGATCCGTCGGTGCTGCCGAGCGCGGCCTTCGACTGCATGATCCTGACGCAGACATTGCACCTGATCTTCGACATGGGCCAGGCGGTCGCGCAAATCAGGCGAGCGCTTCGCCCGGCCGGAGTCGCGCTCATCACCGTCCCCGGAATCACGCCGATCGACCGTGGCGAGTGGAACGCGACCTGGTACTGGTCGCTGACCGGACCGGCGCTTCAGCGCTTGCTTTCGGATCGCTTCGAGCCGGGCAAGCTCACGCTTCAGGTCTACGGCAACCTTTATTCGGCGAGCGCCTTCCTGCACGGCGCCGCGCTGGAGGAAGTCAGCCGCGCCAAGCTCGAGACGTACGACCCCGCCTACCCGGTGATCGTGGCGGCGCGTGCCGAGGCCTGATCTACCGGCTCGCCAATCGCGAAACGCCTGCCCAGCAGCTCTGCACCCGGTCCCCGCGCACCCATCACGCGCTTGAACTTCCGGCCCAGGATATCGGCGGCGTTCGCAAGGGTGCCGCCCGGATCCTCCCTTAGCATCTGCCCGACTAGCCGGCCCGCGGTCGCCACATCCCCTGCCCGCCAGGCCCGCGACGCCATGAAGCGGGTCAGCCGCGTTCGGTTCGCGCGCAAGAGCGGGCGCCGCTCCGGATGACCCTCGGCGAACGCCGTTTCGCACGCCGCATGTGAGCTCAACATCCGGTCGAAGCTTGCCGACATGCTTCCCGGCCGGTCGCGGTACCCAACGAGGAAATCGCGGATCAGGGCGTAAGGGTGGCGCTCGGCGATCCGGAAGTAGAACATATAATCCTCGCAGCCGTGAAGCGCCTTGCGCGTGTCGTAGCCGCCGACCTCCTCGACCGCCGCTCGCGTGATGAGCGGTGCGCTGCCATTTCCGACGATATTGCGGGAGCACAGCGCCTCGACCGCGTCGCCATCCGCTTCGGCCCGGGAATCGAGGTGGACGATGCGGCTGTCCAAGTCGATGATCGCGCTCCAGCAATAGGCCAGCGCCGCGTTGGACCCGCGCAGCGCCGCCAGCTGCCGCTCGGTCTTGTCGGCGCTCCACAGGTCATCGGCATCGAGCGGCGCGATATATGCGCCCTGACTGGCGTCGATACCCACGTTCCGGGTCGCCGGCAGGCCTTTGTTCTGCTGGCGAATCAGGCGAACGCGCGGGTCGGAGGCCTCATGCGCACCCGCGATTCGCGCGGTATCGTCGGTCGAGCCGTCGTCGACGACGATGATCTCGAGGTTGCGATGGGTCTGCCCGCGCGCACTCCGCAATGTCTCGTCGAGCGTCTCCGCGGCATTGAAAGCCGGGATGATGACGGAGACGAGATCGTCCACCTGGGTCACGGATTGTCCGCGTAGCCGCGGTTGCGGGCGGCCTCAATCCTGTGCGACGCTCTGCCCCGGCGGGGGAGCAGCGCGTGCAGACATTCGTGTTCGTCATCAACTCGCTGGGCTCCGGCGGCGCCGAACGCGTGCTCGTCAACCTGTTGAACGCAATGGGTGGGGAGCGGCGATCGCGGATCGACGTGCACGTGATCCTGCTCGACCGCGAACCCGAGATGCGCGAGCTCCCGGCCTGGGTCCACAAGCATGTGCTCGACAGCCGGCGATCGCTGGCGCGCAGCGTGGCCGGCCTTCGCAAGGAGTTGGGGCGGATGGAGCCGGATCTCGTCGTCAGCTTCCTCGTCCGCGCCAATATAGCCAGCGCCCTCGTCTGCCGCTGGTTGGACATTCCCTGCGTCGTCTGCGAGCGCATGCACCTCAGCTCGCACCTCGAGGGCCGATACACGGGCGCTCGGCTCGCGCTCGCTAAGATCTTGCCGCGCGTCGCCTATCGCCTCGCTGGCCGCGCGGTCGGCGTCTCGCAGGGCGTCTCGGACGACATGATCGAAGCCTTCGGCGCCGACCCGGCCCGTACGCTGACCATCGTCAATCCGTATGATCTCGACGCCATCCGCGCCGAGGGGGCCCGGCCGCCGGAGTTCCACTTGCCTCCGCGCTTCATCGTCGCGGTCGGCCGGCTCGAGCCGAGCAAGGCGATGCACGTGCTGATCGACGGCTATCTGCAATCCGGCATCGAGCCCGATCTTGTGATCCTCGGCGAAGGCAGTTGCCGCGAAGCCCTCCAGGCCCGAATCAATGCCCAGGGCGCATCGGGTCGCATTCACATGCTTGGCTATGCGGCGAACCCGTTCGCAATCACTGCGCGCGCCGAGGCTTATGTGTCCGCGTCCACGAACGAAGGGTTCCCCAATGCGATGGTCGAAGCGATGGTGCTCGGCCTGCCCGTTATCGCTACGGATTGCCGCTCCGGCCCGTCGGAAATCCTCGCCGAGCGTCCAAGGCTCAACCAACGGGAGGTCGACTATGCCGAGCATGGCATCCTGGTTCCCGAAGGCGATCCCGCCGCGCTCGCCGAAGCGCTGCGCTCGATCAGCCACGATCCCGCTCGCCGGGCGCACTATTCGGCGAAGGCTCGCGCGCGGTCGGCGGATTTTTCGAGCGATGTGATTGCCGTGGCGATGTGGTCGATGCTGGAATCGCAGGCGCGGGTCCCAACACGTCGTCGTACAAGGCGAGATGCTGGCGGGCGATATCGTCCCAGCTGACGCTGGCCAGCGCCGCGGCGGCTTCGGGCGCCTGATATTTGTCATAGGGCCGATCGGCGAGCTTCGCCGCCAGCGCTTCGACATCGCCGGCACGATAGTAGCATTGCGGCGGCAGCTTGAACTCGAGGTGCGGCGGAATGTCGCTGACGATCAACGGCCGGCCCATCGCGAGCGCTTCCGCGATCACCAGCCCATAGCCCTCGAGCTTCGAGGGATGAACGAACAGGGCCGCGCCCTCGTACAGGGCGGCGAGGTCGTCACCTGTCTGGAAGCCCGTGAAGATGATCTTTTCCGACCGCTGCTTCCACAGCTCCGCGGCATGTGCCTCATTGCCGAGCTCCGATCCGACGATGACCAGCTTGAGCGGAAGGTTCGCTCGCTTGAATGCCGCGATCAGGTTGTCGAACGCCTTCGCGGCATCAAGCCGGCCGACGGCGACGATATAGCCGCCCTGAGTCAGGTTGAATCGGTCCAGGACAGGCGCGATGCTCCGCTGCTCGACCGGGGTAATCGCGCTTGCATTCGGGATCACCTTGGTGCGGCCCCGCGCATTAGGGAAGGCGCTGACGAACTCGTCGCGCAAAGCCTTGCTGACGCAGATGATGCGGTCCGCGGCTCGGGACGTGAAGCGCTCGCCCGAGCGAAGGAAGATCTGTCCCGCCGCCTGCCACTTTGGCCGCAGGTAATCGCGAGCATGATGGGTGACGACGGTCCGCAAGCCGAGCAGGCGGGCAAGCGGGGAGAAGAAGCCGGGACCGATCCCATGCAGATGGACCAGGTCCGCGCCGAGGGCAGCACGGGCGAAGATCACCGAGATGAAGCTGTGGACGACGGTGTCGACGCCCCATACGTGCGGTGACCAGATCGTCCGCACATCGATCCCGTCGTAATTGAAGTCGCGCGCCTCGGTGTAGCCGCGCCGGATGAGAAGCGTCACGCGGGTGTTCGGCGACTGCTTCACGACCCGGGGATAGAGTTGCTGGCAATGCGCCTCTATCCCGCCGATCACGTCCGGCAGGCCCCTGAGACCGATCACGCAGATCTGCCGGGCCGGTTCAGCGCTGGACACGGAATCGGGCAAAAATGAAAACTCCAACCTCGGCCATGACGCGGAACATCGGTCGCAACAATATTCGCGGCGCCTTCGCTTCGATTGAAGACCCGCCTTCGGCCTCACCGAGCCGATGGATTAACTGATTTAGCATGAAGGAAATCTAAATGAAGTGTAACCCGCCGAATTAGCGATTTGGTTCAGGCCGGGACAGTCGCCGACCGGCACTCAGAGGCGAACTGCAGTGTCGGTGAGGAGCCTGACACGATGCAGTTGCCATGCGATCTTGGTAGGCATTGCCGGCCAACCTCGTTTCATTATCGCCGATGGCGAATGATCGGAAACGAGCCACTGCTGAGCCGCATTCATTGCGGGTCAGCCTCGTCGAAGCCATAGGTTGCCGATGACCGACATTTTCGCATCCGCGGATGGCGCCGACATTACGCGGCTCGTCGAAGCCTACCCCCTCTGCTGGGTCGTGTCCGGCGGGACCGAGGCACGGCATGCGACGCCGCTGCCACTCCTGCCGGAGACGGGGGATGATGGGCGTCTGCAGTCGCTGCTTGGCCACATCGCCCGACGCAATCCGCAGCAGTCCGCGCTTGAGGCCGATCCGCGAGCGAGCATCCTGTGCATGGGGCCGCAGGCCTACATCTCGCCGGCGCTGGTCTCCAATCCAACGTGGGGGCCGACCTGGAATTATGCGGTGTGCCGGTTCGAGGTCGACATCGAGTTCGTGCCGGGCGAAACCGGCACGGCCCTGGCTCGGCTCGCAGAGGCACTCGAAGGCGGCTCGGCGGATTCCTGGACGCCGGCCCGGATGGGCCCGCGCTACGATGCGTTGAAGCAACACATCGTCGGCTTCCGCGCTCATGTTCGCGAAACTCATGCACGCTTCAAGCTCGGCCAGGACGAGACCGACGCGACCTTCGCCGAGATTGTCGACGGCCTCGCGGGCAGCGACCTCGCTGAATGGATGCAGCGCACTCGCGCCTGATTGCGCCGGCCACGAGTCACGCCTGACTATTCCGCTTCGATCAAACGGTCGTAGGCGGCTGACGTAAGGAATTCCGGCGGCTGCTCCGCAACGATCATGGCGTGCATGAGCCGCGAGGCCTGCGTGATGTTCGGAACCTCCGCCAGCAGTCCGACTTCCTCGTCGAACCATTGCTCCAGCAGGTCCTCGGTAAGGCACCGGCCATCGTCCAGAGGCGCCTGGAAGCGAAGCCATTGCCACAGCTGGGTCCGGCAGATTTCCGCCGTCGCCGCGTCCTCCATGAGGTTGTAGAGGGGCACCGCGCCCCTGCCGCCGAGCCAGGCCGCGATATACTGGACCCCGACCCGGATGTTCTCGCGGGCTCCCGCTTCGGTGCGCGAGCCTTCGTGCAGCTGAAGCATGTCGTCGCGGCCGGGCACGCGGTCGGGCATCCTGGCCATCTGGTTCGAGCCGTCGATCGCCCCGAATGCTTCAAGGGCGACTGGAACCAGCGCCGGATGGGCAACCCAGGTGCCATCATGGCCGTTGCGAACCTCGCGCAGCTTGTCGGCGCGAACCTTGTCGAAGGCGAGCTGGTTCGCGCCTTCGTCGCCCTTCACCGGGATGAAGGCGGACATGCCGCCCATCGCGAAGGCGCCGCGGCGATGGCAGGTCGCGACGAGCCGCAGCGAGTAAGCAGCAAGGAACGCCTTATCCATTGTCATTGCCGCGCGGTCGGGCGTCAGCCGTTCCGGCGTTCGCCCGAGCCGCTTGATGGTGCTGAAGATATAGTCCCAGCGCCCGCAGTTCAGGCCGACGATATTGTCGCGCAGAGCGTGCAGGATCTCGTCCATCTCGAACGCCGCGGGCAGTGTCTCGATCAGCACCGTCGCCTTGATCGTTCCGCGATCGAGGCCAAGCGCCTCCTCGGCGAATTCGAAGACGTCGCTCCATAGGGCCGCTTCCTCGCGGCTCTCGAGCTTCGGCAGATAGAAATAGGGCCCCGAGCCCTGGCCAAGCGCCTGTTCGGCATTGTGCCAGAGGTAGAGTCCGAAATCGAACAGGGCGCCCGATACCGGCTCGCCCGCGATCGCCATGTGCGCTTCCGGCAAGTGCCAGCCTCGCGGGCGGACCATGAGCACGGCGGGATGGTCGGCGAGCGCATAATGCTTGCCTGTCCCAGGGTCCGTGAAGTCGAGCGCGCCGAGCCAGCGGTTGCGCAGGTTCACCTGACCCTGGATGAGCTCGTCCCAGGTCGGCGAGGTCGCGTCCTCGAAGTCGGCCATGAAGACCTGTGCTCCGGAATTGAGCGCGTTGATGACCATTCGGGCGTTGGTCGGGCCGGTGATTTCTACGCGCCGGTCGCGAAGGTCGGACGGGATGCTGCCGACTTTCCAGTCTCCCTCCCGGATGTCCCGGGTGTCGTCGCGAAAGTCGGGGAGTTCGCCGGCATCGAACCGGCGTTGCCGGTCGGTCCTCTTGTCGAGCAGCGCGAGCCGACGATCGTTGAAGCGCTCATGCAGCTCGGCGAGGAATTCGATCGCCGAGGCGGTCAGGATCTGATCGGCTCCGGCGACGCGCGAGGGCTGTACCGCAACGCGCTCGCGCTGCATCACTTCACTCACCTGAGACCCTCTCAGGTTCGGAGCAGATCGTGTAGCGCGTCGTCGCCTGGCAGTGATCGCGGAAAGTCAGCCGCTGCCATTCCATCTGCGCCTTGAGGCGCTCGCTGTACGGCCCGTGGACGACCTCGGTCCCCGGCTCGATCTGCTTGAACGCACAATCGGAGAAGTCGCCTCCGATGACCCAGTAACGCTGTCCCATCGCTTCCTCCTATTGCGCTGCCACGGCCTGGCTGGGGTGAAATTGCGCGGCTTCGGTCGAGTGTTCGAGCGCAACCGTTGAAGCCTTGCCGCCCGACACGGCCGTTGCGATCGCATCGAAATAGCCGGTGCCGACTTCTCGCTGGTGCCGGCTCGCGGTGTAGCCCGAGGCTTCGCTTGCGAACTCGCGCTGCTGAAGCTCCGAATAGGCCGCCATCGCGCGGTCGCGGTAGTCGGACGCAAGCTCGAACATCGCGTGGTTGAGGCT
>NZ_JAFAVR010000171.1 GCF_019242355.1 Sphingomonas sp.
CTGCCCACCCGCACATGGGTGGCCCCGAGCTCGATCGCGATCGAATAGTCGGCGCTCATGCCCATCGACAAGAGGCTGAGCCCGTTGCGCGCCGCAAGCTTCGCGAGCAGGGCAAAATGCGGCGCCGGCGCCTCGTCCACAGGGGGAATGCACATCAGCCCGGCGACATCGAGCCCGTACGTCTGCCGGCACCTCGCAACGAATGCATCCGTGGCCTCGGGAAGAACGCCGGACTTTTGTGCCTCGGCCCCGGTATTGACCTGGACGAGCAGCTGCGGACGGCGGTTCTGTCGCGCCATTTCCTTGACGAGCGCTTCGCACAGGCTAGGCCGGTCGAGCGTGTGAATCACGTCGAAAAGCGTGACCGCCTCCTTTGCCTTGTTGGTCTGCAGCGGACCGATGAGGTGCAGCTCGATGTCACGCCGGTCGGCTGCAACCGGCGGCCATTTTGCCTTCGCTTCCTGCACCCGGTTCTCGCCGAAGGTGCGCTGGCCGGCCGCGATGACGGGCTCGATCGCGCCCATCGGAAAAGTCTTGGTGACCGCGACCAGTGTCACCGAGCGAGGATCGCGTCCCGACCCCATACAGGCGGCCTCGATGGCGCGGCGCACCTCGCCAAGACGGGCGGCCGCATCGGGACGCGAGGGCGGCATGCTGTTTTCGCTTGGCACCGCGGGCGAGCTCCGAAGATCAAAGCTTCAATTTTAGACAATCTGCGGCCGCCGAATTAACCCCTGTCGTGCATCCTTCGGGCCGGGAGCCCGGGATGACATTCATGCTGCCTGGCCGAGGACGCGGGGAGGCAAGATCGACAAGGAGGCCACGGCCGAGCATTCGGCTGCGCCTCATCCTGCTCGCCGTCATCGCCATTGCGCCGTTGATGGTCGATCGCGTCCGCCTGCTCGAAGCCGACCGTCGCGAGCAGCTCGCGGCGGCCTATCAGCAGGCCACGATACTGGCCCGCGAAGCCTCGCAGGCACAACAGGATATCGCGACGGGTGCGCACGCGGTGCTGCAAATCGTGGCGCGCACGCTGGCAAGCGTAGAATCCCGGCAGGCCTGCCCTGAAATCTTTGGCCAAGCTCCGATCGGTGTCTCCTGGCTCAGAGGGCTGTCGCTCCTCGACCGCAACGGGAGGATCGTCTGCTCGACCTTTGTGGGCGCGACCGGGCTTGATTTTTCCGACCGTCCATACTTTCAGGAGGCGCTGCGCACCGGCGGTTTTGCGCTGAGCGACTACCTGCTCGGACGCCATCAACCCGGCCCCACCATCCTTGCGGCGCTCGCCTTGAAGGACGCGCGGGGCGGCGTGACCGGGATCGTCAGCGCATCGATCGACATGCAATGGATCGGGCGCCTCGCCGGCGTGATCGATGAGCGACCGGGTGCCGTCGTATTGGTCGTCGACCGCGCCGGGACGCTCATCAGCAGCCATCCGGCCGGGTTGGGCGAGCCGGGCAGAAGGCTGGGCGACCCGCAGCTTGTCGAAGCCATGCTCGGCCATGCGGCCGGCACCGTCGCAAGTGCCGGGGTTGACGGGGTGCGCCGGATTTTTGCCTTCCAGCGCCTCGAAGCGACCGATGCGCGCCTCGCAGTGGGCCTCAATGAAGCCGAAGTGCTCTGGCGAATCGACCGCGAGACGACCATCGGTTATGTGCAGCTTGCGATCGTCTGCGCGGCCGTGCTGGTTGGCGTGTGGATGGGCGGCGAGCGACTGATCATCCAGCCGATTCGGTCATTGACGCGATCGGCGATCCGCATCGGTCTCGGCAATCTCCAGACGCGGCTCTCTGCCACCTCCTGGGCTGCCGAGTTCGCGCCGCTCGCCGCTGCCCTCGACAGCATGGCCCACAAGCTCGGTGCCCGCGAGGACGAACTGCGCTTTGCCAACACGCATCTCGCCGAGCTCGCGAGCATCGACGGGCTCTCCGGGCTGGCAAATCGCCGCGCATTCGACGCGGCGCTCGCCACCGACTGGCAGCAAGCGATCGAGCAGCGCCATCCGTTGGGGCTTCTCATGATCGATGTGGATCATTTCAAGCTGTTCAACGACACCCACGGGCATGTGGAGGGCGATGAGTGCCTGCGCGCCGTCGGCGAAGTCATTGCCCAAATCGCGTTCGAGCGCTCCTGCACGCCGGCCCGTTATGGCGGCGAGGAGTTCGCCATC
>NZ_JAFAVR010000059.1 GCF_019242355.1 Sphingomonas sp.
TTCGGCATCTACTCGGAGGTCGTCTCGACCTTCTCGACCAAGCCGCTATTCGGCTATCGCTCGATGGTGATGGCGACGATGTTCATCTGCATCGTCTCGCTGCTGGTGTGGCTGCACCACTTCTTCACGATGGGCGCGGGCGGCGACGTCAACGCGGCGTTCGGCATCTACTCGGAGGTCGTCTCGACCTTCTCGGGCAAGCCCCTGTTCGGCTACAGATCGATGGTCTTCGCGACGCTCGCGATCTGCATCCTCTCGTTCACGGTCTGGCTGCACCACTTCTTCACCATGGGCGCGGGCGCGGACGTCAACGCCGTCTTCGGCATTGCCAGCATGCTGATCGGAATCCCGACCGGCGTGAAGATCTACAACTGGCTGTTCACGATGTATGGTGGCCGGGTCCGGTTCACGGTGCCCATGCACTATGCAATCGGCTTCATGTTCACCTTCGTCATCGGCGGCCTGACCGGCATCCTGCTGGCGATGCCGCCGGTCGATTTCGTGGTGCACAACAGTCTGTTCCTCGTCGCCCACTTCCACCAGGTCATCATCGGCGGCGTCGTGTTCGCGGTCATGGCCGGCTATACATACTGGTTCCCGAAGGCGTTCGGCTTCACGCTCGACGAGCGTCTCGGCAAGGCGATCTTCTGGTGCTGGTTCATGGGTTTCCATCTCGCCTTCATGCCGCTCTACGTGCTTGGCCTGTACGGCGCGACGCGGCGAATGCAGCACATCCCCGATCCGACCTGGGCGCCTTATCTCGACGTCGCCTTCGTCGGCGCTGCGATCATCGGCCTCGGCATTGCCTTGACGGTCGTTCAGCTCCTTTATTCGATCAAGACCCGCGACCAGCGTCGCGACGTCACCGGCGACCCCTGGGACGGTCGCACGCTGGAGTGGCTGACCCTGTCACCGCCGCCGCACTATAATTTCGCGGTGCTTCCCGACGTCCATGGCGAAGAAGCCTACTGGACGCGCAAGCAGACGGCGATCAAGCAGGACCAGCTGATCGCCGAGCCCGATTACCAGCCGATCGAGATGCCGCTGCATTCGCCGACGGGGGTGATCGTCGCCTTCTTCGCCTCGCTCTGCGGCTTCGCGATCATCTGGTACATCTGGTGGCTTGCAATCCTCGGCCTCGTCGGGGCCTTCGCGGTGTTCGTCTGGTACGCGTGGCGCGACGAGAACGAGCATGTCATCCCGGTCGAGGAGGTCATCGCCAACGCCCGCGAGCGCCGGCGCATCCGCATGGAGCACCTCCACAACCTGAGTCAGTCCGCATGAGCACGGCAAGCGAAGCGCCCGCGGTCGGACTGACCCATCACGGCTCCGAAGACACCGGACTCGGCAACCGCGGGCCGCAGTCGAAGAGCATTGTCGTGCCCTACGGCTTCTGGCTGTTCGTGCTGTCCGACATGGTCCTGTTCTCGGCGCTGTTCGCGACCTATGCGACCCTCGTCCATGCAACTGACGGCGGGCCGGCTGGGCATGAGCTCTTCCACCGCGGCCTGGTGGCGGTGGAAACGGCGGCACTGCTTGCGTCGAGCTTCGTCTGCGGTCTCGCGGTCATCGCCGCCAAGCAGAAGAACATGCTGTGGACTCAGGTTCTGCTGTTCGCCACCGGGCTGCTCGGCTTGGTCTTCCTCGCGATCGAAATCTACGAATTCCGGTCGATGATCGCCGAGGGCGCCCCGCCGCAGCGCAGCGCGTTCCTGTCCAGCTTCTTCACGCTCGTCGGGTGCCACGGCGCTCACGTTACCGCCGGCCTTCTCTGGCTAGGCACCATGATGGCGCAGATCTCGGCCAAGGGCTTCCAGCAGCACATCACTCGGCGCCTGCTCTGCTTCAGCATCTTCTGGCACGCCCTCGACATCATCTGGGTCGCCATTTTCACCATCGTCTACCTGATCGGGACGCTGCCATGACGGAAAACGAGAATCATCTGCTGGACGTCGCCCCGGGCGAGCCGCACAGCAACATCCTCAGCGAGAGCATTGCCTACGTCATCGGCCTCGCCCTGGCCGTAATCCTGACGGGCATCTCCTTCTGGGTCGCGTCCACCTCGGCGATCTGGGGACCCGGCGTTGCCACCGGCCTCGTCGTTCTCGCCATCGCCCAGATGGGCGTCCACCTGGTCTTTTTCCTCCACGTCACGAGTGGACCGGACAATACCAACAACGTGCTTGCGCTCGCCTTCGGGGTTCTCATCGTCTTCCTGGTGATGGTCGGCACGATCTGGATCATGGCGCACATGAACGCGAACATGGGCGGCATGCCGGACATGACGAACATGCAAATGCAGCGCGGCTGACGGCTCCGTTCATGCGCCGGCCAGCGCAGCTCGTGTATGCGCCGAGGCTGGAGACTGACACATGAGCACGAATTTCAGCCGGCGCCACTTCGTCGGGACCTCTGCGGCCGCCCTGACTGCTGCGATCCTGATCCGGCCTTCGATCGCGAAAGCCGCCGCATTCCCGGTCACGCATTCAGATGCCGACTGGCACCGAATCCTCGATCCGAAGCGCTATGCCGTCCTTCGCCAGGCGGCGACGGAAGCGCCGTTCAGCAGCCCTCTCCTGAACGAACATCGGCGCGGCACCTTCGTCTGTGCCGGATGCGCTCAGCCGCTATTCTCCTCCGCGACGAAATTCGAAAGCGGCACCGGCTGGCCAAGCTTCTGGCGGCCACTGGCGGGCGCGGATCGCCTGCGCCCCGACCATTCGGATGGCATGGACCGCACCGAGGTCCTGTGCGCCCGCTGCGGCGGCCACCTCGGCCATGTCTTCGACGACGGACCGAAGCCGACCGGCCAGCGCTATTGCATGAACGGCTTGGCGATGCAGTTCCGCCCCGCCTGAACAGCGGTCAGCGCAGCCGCTCGGCATGCCACCGCAAATGATCGGCCATGAAGGTCGAGATGAAGTAATAGCTGTGGTCGTATCCGGGCTGGCGGCGCAGCGTCAGTGCAATGCCCGCGTCCGAGCAGGCGCGTTCCAGAAGCTCGGGTCGAAGCTCCTGCTCCAGGAACTGGTCCGCGGTCCCGACGTCGACAAGCAGCTCATCCACTCGCGCGCCGTCCTCGATCAGCGCAATTGGGTCATTCTTGCGCCAGCGGGCTTCGTCGTCGCCGAGATAGCCTGCCAGCGCCTTCCTGCCCCAGGGCACCTGTCCGGGAGCAACGATCGGCGCGAACGCCGAGACGCTGCGAAACCGGTCCGGATTGCGAAGCGCCACGGTCAGCGCTCCATGCCCGCCCATTGAATGGCCGGTGATCCCCTGGCGCGCCATGTCGGCTGGAAACTCGGCGGCGACCAGCGCCGGCAGTTCGTCGGTTACATAGCTCCACATTCGGAAGTTGCGCGCCCAGGGTTCCTCAGTCGCATCGACATAGAAACCAGCGCCCTGACCGAAGTCGTATCCTTCCGCGTCGGGCACGTCATCACCGCGCGGACTGGTGTCCGGCGCGACGAAGATCAGCCCATGCTCGGCACAGGCGGCGCGGTACTCGCCCTTGTCGGTGACATTGGCGTGGGTGCAGGTCAGGCCGGAGAGATACCAGACGACCGGCAACGCGGTGCCCTGCTCAGCTTGCGGCGGCAGGAAGATCGAGAAGGTCATGTCCGTGCCGGTTGCACTGGATGCATGCTTCACAACCAGCTGCCGGCCACCGTGGGCCTTGTTCTCTGATACGATGTCCATCACTTGATGCGATGAAACCCGCACAGCTTGTTGCCCGCGGGATCACGAAGATAGGCCAAGTAGAGCACGCGGCCGTCGGGCGGATGGCGCTCGCCTGGTGGATCCTCGATCGCCGTACCGCCAGCGGCGAGACCCGCCTCATGCCAGCCATCGACCTCGGCCGGCGACGCCGCAAGAAAGCCCAGCGTCCCGCCGTTGGCCCCATGTGCCGCCTCACCGTCGAGCGGCGTACGGACGACCAGGCGACCGCCATTGTGCATGTAAACGACGCGGCCCTGGACATCGATCTCGCCTGGCGGGACGCCCAGCGCCCCAAGCGCGGCGTCGTAGAAGCGCTTGGCCTCCGCAACATCGTTGGTGCCGAGCGTGATATGACTGAACATGGCTACCGCTCCCTTTTAGTAAACCACGACCGCCCGAATGCTCTCGCCGGCGTGCATGAGGTCGAAGCCCTTGTTGATCTCGTCGAGCGTCAGTGTGTGGGTGATCATCGGGTCGATCGCGATCTTCCCGTCCATGTACCAGTCGACGATCTTCGGAACGTCGGTCCGCCCCTTGGCGCCCCCGAACGCCGTCCCGCGCCAGTTGCGGCCGGTGACCAGCTGGAACGGCCGCGTCGCGATCTCCTTGCCGGCTTCGGCGACGCCGATGATGACGCTGGTGCCCCAGCCGCGGTGGCAGCATTCCAGCGCCGTCCGCATCACCTCGGTGTTGCCGGTCGCGTCGAAGGTGTAGTCGGCGCCGCCGTCGGTCTGCTCGACGATCCTGGCGACGATATCCTCGCGGCTCATTCCCTTCGAATTGAGGAAGTCGGTCATGCCGAACTTGCGGCCCCATTCCTCGCGGTCCGGGTTGATGTCGACGCCGATGATCCGGTTCGCGCCGACCAGCCTGGCGCCCTGGATGACGTTGAGGCCGATGCCGCCGAGCCCGAACACGACGACATTGTCGCCCGCCTGCACCTTGGCCGTCTTGGTCACCGCGCCGACGCCGGTCGTCACGCCGCAACCGATGTAGCAGCTGCTCTGGAACGGTGCGTCCTCGCGGATCTTCGCAACCGCGATTTCGGGCAGCACCGTGAAGTTCGAGAAGGTCGAGCAGCCCATGTAATGGAAGATCTGCTGGCCTTTGTAGCTGAAGCGGCTGGTGCCGTCGGGCATGACGCCCTTGCCCTGCGTCGCGCGGATCGCGGTGCAGAGATTGGTCTTGCCGCTGAGGCACGACTTACACTGGCGGCATTCGGGCGTGTACAGCGGGATGACGTGATCGCCGGGCTTCACGCTGGTGACTCCCGGCCCGACCTCGCGAACCACGCCCGCGCCCTCGTGACCAAGGATCGACGGGAACAGGCCCTCGCTGTCCAGCCCGTCCAGCGTATAGGCGTCCGTGTGGCAAATGCCGGTGGCCATGATCTCGACCAGCACTTCTCCCGCCTTCGGCCCTTCGAGATCGACTTCCACGACCTCGAGCGGCTGCTTGGCTTCGAATGCAACCGCGGCGCGGCTTTTCATTGCTGGTCTCCGATGTCTACGGTGAGGAATTTGCGAATCCACTCGCCGACGACCGCCGTATCATTGGGCGCATCAAGCGAGGCGATCGCCGCGTCGGGATCGTTCACTACATCGTATCGCTTCTCGATCAGCGCCTTGGCGAAGCCGGGAGAGAATTCGGGATGGAACTGGAACGAGATCGCTGGGCGATCGGTCCAGGCCAGCGCCGCGAAGGGAGTGAAGTCGGATTCGGCGATCACCTCAGTTGCCGGCGGCTGCACCACGACCTGATCCTGATGCGAGGCGGGGATGGCGACCGATTTCTCGCCATTCAGCCATCGGGCCGAACTGACGACGCGGTACCGATGCAAGCCGGCGCCAAAGCCCTTCGGCGATTTGATAACCTGTCCGCCAAGCGCCTCCGCCATGACCTGATGCCCGAAGCAGACGCCGATCATGCGGCTGTCCTTGGCAGCCCGGATGAACTCCATCAGCGGCGGGATCCATGGCAACGGATCGTACACCCCGGCGGGTGAACCGGTGATCAGATAGGCATGGTGCGCGCCAGGATCGGACGGCAACGCACCCGCCTGCACGTCGAAACTCTCGACCGTGAACTCGTCACCGAGCAGGCGGTGGAACATCGCCGGATAGTCACCAAACTCTTGCGCGAGGTGGCCGGGCGGAACCCCGGTCTCGAGAACTGCAAGCTTCATGGGATCGCCTTGCCAGCACATTCGCGTTCGGCCAAGCGGCCCTATTCGAACTCCACGATGACCTGATCGACCGCAAGGCTGTCGCCAGCCTTGGCCGGCGTCGCCTTCACCGTCGCGGCCTTGGGCGCGCGGAGGATGTTTTCCATCTTCATCGCTTCCATGACGGCGACGGGCTGGCCGGGCTCGACCTTGTCGCCGACGGCCACGTCGAGCTTGGTCAACAGCCCCGGCATCGGCGCCAGCAGCAGCCGCGAGAGGTCGGGCGCCGGTTTTTCGATCATGTGCTTTGAGAGTTCCGCGACATGCGGCTGAAGAACCTGCACCTTGTGGCTCGCACCACGCGTCTGGAGCTCCCAGTTGCGGCCGACGCGGCGGATTTGGACGATGCGTTCGCGGCCGTCGATTACGACGCTCAACAGCCGCTGACCCACCGTCCAGCGACCAACGATGTCGATCGGCCCCTGCCCGTCGAGCACTGCCAGCGTGCCGCCCTTGTAAGGCTTGATCCGGACATTGTGCCGGGCGCTTCCGAAGCAGACGATGCGCTCGCCCGACAGGATCGGCGCCGGCCCGAGCTGGTCGCTGATCTCCGCCGCGCGCTCGTCGCCGATGACCGCGACCATGCCGGCGATGACCGCGAGATCCGCCGTCAATTGCTCCTCCGCCGGAGCGCCGTGGAAGCCGTCCGGATATTCCTCGGCGATGAAGCCGGTCGTGATCTCGCCGGAGCGGAAGCGCGGGTGCTGCATCAGCGCGGAGAGGAAATCGACATTGTTGCTAATGCCGTCGATCACGAACTGATCGAGCGCGTCGACCTGCGCGTCGATCGCCTCGATCCGCGTCGCCGCCCACGTGATCAGCTTGGCGATCATCGGGTCGTAGAACATCGAGACTTCGCCGCCGTCGAACACGCCGTCGTCGACGCGCACGACTTCGTTCTCGTAGCGATGCTCAATCGGCGGCCGATAGCGGATCAGGCGGCCGGTGCTCGGCAGGAAGCCGCGGGACGGGTCCTCGGCATAGATGCGCGTTTCGATCGACCAGCCGTTGAGCTGCACGTCCTTCTGCGTGAACGCCAGCTTCTCGCCCGCCGCAACGCGGATCATCTGCTCGACCAGGTCCAGCCCGGTGATTTCCTCGGTCACCGGATGCTCGACCTGCAGCCGGGTGTTCATTTCGAGGAAGTAGAAGCTCTTGCCGGTCGGGTCCGCGCCGGAGACGATCAGCTCGACCGTGCCGGCGGAGTAGTAGCCAACCGCCCGCGCCAGCGCGACCGCCTGCTCGCCCATCGCCTTGCGCATCTCGGGCGTGACGAACGGCGACGGCGCTTCCTCGACGACCTTCTGGTGGCGGCGCTGGATCGAGCATTCGCGCTCGTTCAAATAGAGGATGTTGCCATGCTGGTCGCCGAGCAGCTGGATCTCGATGTGGCGCGGCTGTTCGATGAACTTCTCGATGAACACGCGGTCGTCGCCGAAGCTGTTCAGGCCCTCGCGCTTCACGCTGTCGAAGCCTTCGCGGACGTCGGTCTCGGACCAGGCGAGGCGCATGCCCTTGCCGCCGCCGCCCGCCGACGCCTTCATCATCACTGGATAGCCGATGTCGGACGCGATCTTCACCGCGTCGTCGGTCGTCGCGATGTCGCCGAGATAGCCGGGCACGACGTTGACGCCTGCCTGCTTGGCTAACTTTTTGGATTCGATCTTGTCGCCCATCGCCGCGATCGCGTTTGGCGGCGGCCCAATGAAGGCGATGCCGGCGTCGGCGAGCGCCTGCGCAAAGCTGGTACGTTCTGACAGGAAGCCATAGCCCGGGTGCACCGCCTCCGCGCCCGTCGCCTTGCAGGCGTCGACGATCAGCTCGGCCTTGAGGTAGGATTCGCTCGCCGGCGCCGGCCCCAGCCGAACGCTCTCGTCCGCCATCCGCACATGCGGCGCGCGAGCATCCGCGTCTGAGTAAACCGCAACCGTCTGGATGCCCATGCGCTTGGCGGTGCGGATCACCCGGCACGCGATTTCACCACGGTTCGCAATCAGGATTTTCTTGAACATCACCTCCCCTCCCGCTTGCGGGAGGGGTCGGGGGAGGGCTTGTTTGTCATTGCCGGCACATGCCCTCCCCTAGCCCCTCCCGCAAGCGGGAGGGGGATTTGGTCAGCGCGGCTTTTTGGCGAGCCAGACGCCGATCGCCATTACGAGTAATCCAATCGCGCGCTTCATGGTCAGGCTCGATTGCACGGCTCCGAACAGGCCCCAATGGTCGATCACGGCCGCCGCAACCAACTGCCCCAGCAATACGAAGAAAACGGCATTGCCAATGCCGACTCGCGGCGCCGACCAGGTGATCGAGATCAGGTAGAAGGCGACCAGCAACGCCGCCGCGAATACCCACGGCGAGACGCCGTGGAAGCTTTCCAGCTTCGGCACGCCCACGGCCAGCAGAATTAAAGTCGACACAATGCACCCGAGCCCAAACAAGATCGCACTTGCCGCCACCGGCGATTGGATGTGCTGACCTAGATTGGCGTTGAGTGCGGCCATCACCGGAATGCCCATTCCGGTGGCGAACATCAGCAGCGCGATGAGCGCGAAACTGCTACCAGCCTGCGAATTCACTCGGCGGCCTCGTCGACCGGCGGGCGGTTATGCCCGAGCAGGCGAAGCACCTCGTCTGCGGCGTCTGCCAAATTCGTCCCAGGCCCGAAGATTGCCTGCACGCCCGCCGCCCGCAGCATCGCGTAATCCTGCGCGGGGATGACGCCACCGACGACCACCTTGATGTCGGCGCGGCCCATGTCCTTCAGCGCCTCGATCATCTCCGGGATCAGCGTTCGGTGGCCCGCCGCGAGCGAGCTTGCGCCGACCACGTCGACGTCGCTGTCGATCGCCATCTGCGCGGTTTCGCGCGGGGTCTGGAACAGCGGGCCGGGGACGACTTCGAATCCGAGATCGGTGAACGCCGAGGACACAAGGTTGGCGCCGCGGTCGTGGCCGTCCTGGCCCATCTTCGCAACCATGATCCGCGGCTTGCGGCCGAGCCGGTCGGCGACTGAGCGCGTGCCTTCCTCTGCGGCCTTCCAGCGCCCGTCCTTGCGCGCACTGCCGTAAATGCCGCGCACCGGTTCCGGCTTGGTGCCGTAGCGGCCGAATGCGCGTTCCAGCGCGTCGGAAATTTCGCCGAGCGTCGCCCGAGCCCGCGCGCACTCGACGGCGAGAGCGAGGAGGTTGCTGCCAAGCTCGTCCCCGGAACGGGGAGGGGGACCGCCCGCCGCAGAGCGGGTGGTGGAGGGGGCCCGGTCCGTCAGCCCCTTCGGGTCTGCCACCTCCCCGTTCCGGGGAGGATTATTGGCAGCTTCCGTCAGAGCATCCAGCGCAGCCCGGACCTTGGCGTTATCGCGCTCGCTTCGAACCTTTTCGATCCGCGCGATCTGGCCGGCGCGAACCTTTGCGTTGTCGACCTCTAGGATGTCGACCTCGGGCTCATTCTCGAGCCGGTAACGGTTGACGCCGACGATGGTCGTCTCGCCCGTATCGACCTTGGCTGCGCGTGCCGCCGCCGCTTCCTCGATGCGGTGCTTGGGCAGGCCCTCCGCCACCGCCTTGGTCATCCCGCCATGCGCCTCGACCTCCTCGATCAAGGCCCAGGCTTTCTCCTCCAGTTCGCGCGTCAGACTTTCGACATACCAGCTCCCGCCGAGCGGATCGGCGACCGCGGTGACGCCGCTTTCCTCGGCGAGGATCAGCTGCGTGTTGCGGGCGATCCGCGCGCTGAAATCGGTCGGCAGCGCAATCGCTTCGTCGAAGCTATTGGTGTGCAGCGACTGGGTGCCGCCAAGCACCGCCGCCAGCGCCTCGATCGTGGTGCGGATGATGTTGTTGTACGGGTCCTGCTCGGTCAGGCTAACGCCCGACGTCTGGCAGTGGGTTCGCAGCCGCTTGGACTCGTCCTTCTGTGCGCCGAGCTGGGTCATGATCCGGTGCCACAGGGTCCGCCCCGCGCGCAGCTTGGCGACCTCCATGAACAGGTTCATGCCGATGCCCCAGAAGAAGCTCAGCCGCCCCGCGAATGCATCGATGTCCAAGCCGTCGGCCTGCGCCGCGCGGACATATTCCATGCCGTCGGCGAGCGTGTAGGCGAGTTCCTGCACCGCCGTGGCCCCGGCCTCGTGCATGTGATAGCCGCTGATCGAGATCGAGTTGAACTTCGGCATCTCGGCGTTGGTGAAAGCGATGATGTCGCTGACGATCCGCATGCTCGGTTCGGGGGGGTAGATGTAGGTGTTGCGGACCGCGAACTCTTTCAAAATGTCGTTCTGGATCGTGCCGTTGAGCGCGCTTGCCGCAACGCCCTGCTCCTCGCCGGCGACGATGAAGAAGGCCATGACCGGGAGCACCGCGCCGTTCATCGTCATGCTGACCGACATCTCGCCCAGCGGAATGCCGTCGAACAGCAATTTCATGTCCTCGACCGTGTCGATGGCGACGCCCGCCATGCCGACGTCGCCGGCGACGCGCGGATTGTCACTGTCGTAACCGCGGTGGGTGGCGAGGTCGAAGGCGACGCTCAGGCCCTTCTGCCCGGCAGCGAGGTTGCGGCGATAGAAGGCGTTTGACTCCTCGGCGGTCGAGAATCCGGCGTACTGGCGGATCGTCCACGGCCGCCCGGCGTACATCGTCGCATAGGGGCCGCGCGTGAATGGGGCGACGCCCGGGTAGCCGCTGTCGATCGCGGCAACGTCATCCGGCCCGTAAACGGTGTTGAGACGGATGCCCTCGACCGTCTCGCGTGAGAGGTTCTCGCCGCGCGACTCCTTCGCGGCGAGCGTTTCCCAATCGGATTTCGTCGGCTTGTCAGTCACCGGAGCGCCCTAGCGCGGGCACGGGCGAAGCTCCACCCTGCAACGCGGGGACTCGCCGGCGCGTTGACGGGCCATGCCGTCATCCGTGATCCGCCGCTTTACCTACGACCCAGGCACGTGCGAGCTCTGCGTCACATTCGTGACCGGCCGCTGCTACCAGTATGGAGCGGTCCCGCCGCAGGTCGTCGACGAGTTGCGCAGTGCGTCGTCGCGGGGACGCTACTTCAACGCCCGCATCCGTTGCCGCTACCCCTTCAAGCGGGTCGCCGAATGCCCGGATGACCCGCCAGTCAGTGCGCCTCTCCTGGTGTTTCCATGATCTCGGTCAGCACTCCGCCCATGTCCTTCGGATGGACGAAGAACACCAGGGTTCCGTGCGCGCCGATGCGTGGCTCACCCAGCACCCGCGCGCCTTTCGCTTCAAAATCCGCCTTCGCGGCGTGGATATCCGGCACTTCGAAGCAGACGTGATGCTGCCCGCCGAGCGGATTTTTCTCCAGGAACTTCACGATCGGAGATGCCTCGCCCAGCGGCTCGATCAGCTCGATCTGGCTGTTCGGCGCGTCGACGAAGCATACTCGGACACCCTGCGCCGGTAGATCGAACGGAGCACCACGCGGCTCTACGCCGAACATGGTCCGGTAGGTCTCCAGGCTTTTCTCGATCGAGGGCGTTGCCACGCCAACATGGTTCAAACGCCCGAGTTTCATGATTGCACCTTCACTTCCGTCGTTACCGAATTGGCAATGAAGCACGCTTCGTGCGCGCGACGATGGAGATCCGCGATTGCTGGCGGGCCCGGCTCCTCGCCAGCCCAGGTCACTTGCGGATAAAGGATGACCCGGGCCATCGCCATTTTCCCATCGCTACGCTTTTCCAGGAACCCTTCCGCCTCGTCGGCATAGGCATCGACCACCCAGCCATCCCGCCGCGCCAGGTCGATGAAGAACAGCATGTGGCAGGACGACAGCGACGCGACGAACGCCTCCTCCGGATCGACCCCGCGCTCGTCCGACCAGGGCGCCGGAACGATGTGCGGGCTCGGCGAGGCCGGCACCGTTGCGCCGCCGTCAAAGGCCCATTCGTGCGCTCGGCTGTACTGTCCCTTGGCGAAGTCGCCTTCGTCCGAGCGGGTCCAGCGGATCGTTGCGGTATAGCTGCTCATGACGGGGCCTTCACTGCCGGAACGTGGGCGGCGAGTGAAGGATCGAGATGGATCGCCGTCTGGCGATCGTCCTCGGCCCATTCCGCATTGCCGGACGCCGCATAGGCCTTTGACCGGTCGAGATAGATGTCGGGATCGTTCGGCTGCTGGCGGATCACCTCGCTGAACCCGGCGATGGCCTGCGCGTAATTGCCGATCGCCGCATAGCAGCGCGCGCGCTGCGCCAAGGGGCCGAGATAGTCGGGCTTGAGCTTGAGGGCGGCGGTATAGTCGGCAATCGCATGGCCCGGATCGTTCAGGACGGTCTGATAAGTGTAACCCCGGTCGAAATAGACATCGGGATCGTCAGGCGTCAGCTTCATCGCGCTGCTGAAGTCGGCGATTGCGGCCGCCGCTTCGCCGCGCTGGGCGTGCGTCAGCCCGCGGCTTTCGAGCGCGGCGACGAAGCCGGGCTGAAGACGGATGGCGGCGCTGTAGTCGGCGAGCGCGTGGCGGCTGTCACCGACGCGCCGGTTGGCGTTCCCGCGCGCCAGGAAGACGTTCGCGGAGTCGATGTATCGCCGATACAGCACTTGCCGAAGAAGCTGGTTGCAGGCGTCGAGCGACTGCCGCGCCGAGTTGGTACCCTCCCCGTTGTAGCATTCGGATTCGAGCGCGTCCGCCGACGCTCGCCACAGGCCGAAGGTCGCGGCGGCGATCATGAGAGCGGCGATCACGACGTTCCAGGCGATCGCCCCCCAGAACCGTTTCGGCATGGCGTCGCGATGGTAGCTGCGGGCGAAGCCTCGCATCAGCGGCTTGGCCCGGCCGGTGCGGACTCCGAGCGCCGCCGAGCAATAAAGCCAGATGCCGAGGGCGCCGATGAGCAAAGCCCACAGCGGTGCCGACCGGTCGACCTCGGCGGCGGCGGGAGTGAAAAGGAAAGTCGCGAACCCGGCCAGAGCGACTAGCGCGGCAATGCTGACGCCGAAGATCGCCGGCGACCGCCAGGCGAGACTTGCCCCATGCGGCGTGGGCCCGAGCCGAGCAGGCGAGTAAATGAGAAATCGGTAGATGTACCGCACGGGCGCCACCGCCGCGAAGGCCAGCAGAATGAACAGCCACGGCTGGTCGGGATGCGTCACAGCGGGATGTTATCGTGCTTCTTCCACGGGTTTTCGAGCTGCTTGTTGCGCAGCTTCCTTAAACCCATCGCCACCCGCCGCCGGGTCGAGTGGGGCATGATGACCTCGTCGATGAAGCCCTTGCTCGCCGCCACGAACGGGTTGGCGAAGCGCTCTTCATATTCGCGGGTGTGCTCGGCCTGCTCCTCCGGCGTCTTGCCGCGGAAGATGATCTCGACCGCACCCTTGGCGCCCATCACCGCGATCTCGGCGGTCGGCCAGGCGTAATTCAAGTCGCCGCGCAGATGCTTGGAGCTCATCACGTCATAGGCGCCGCCATAGGCCTTGCGCGTGATCACCGTGATCTTCGGCACCGTCGCCTCGGCATAGGCAAACAGCAGCTTGGCGCCGTGCTTGATGATTCCGTGATGCTCCTGCCCGACGCCAGGCAGGAAGCCTGGCACGTCCACGAAGGTAAGGATCGGAATATCGAACGCGTCGCAGAAGCGCACGAATCGCGCCGCCTTTTTCGATGAATTGATGTCGAGGACACCGGCGAGGACCATGGGCTGGTTGGCGACCACGCCCACGGTGCGGCCCTCGATCCGGCAGAAGCCCGTGATGATGTTGGCGGCATGTGCCGGCTGAAGCTCGAAGAAGTCGCCCTCGTCGGCGACCTTCCGGATGAGTTCGTGCATGTCATAGGGCGTCGTGGCGCTCGGCGGGACGAGCGTGTCGAGACTCTCCTCGCCGCGCTCCGCCGGGTCCTCGCACGGCCGTTCGGGCAGGTCGGTGCGATTCGACAGCGGAAGGAAGTCGAAGAACTCGCGGGTCGCAAGCAGCGCGTCGATGTCGTTCTCGAACGCGACGTCGGCGACGCCCGAGCGGGTGGTGTGCGTGACCGCGCCGCCCAGCTCCTCCTGCGTCACGACCTCGTTGGTGACGGTTTTCACCACGTCCGGCCCGGTCACGAACATGTAGGAGCTGTCCTTCACCATGAAGATGAAGTCGGTCATCGCCGGGGAATAGACCGCGCCGCCCGCGCACGGGCCCATGATCAGGCTGATCTGCGGGATGACCCCGCTCGCAAGCACGTTGCGCTGGAACACCTCGGCGTAGCCGGCGAGGCTTGCGACCCCTTCCTGGATGCGTGCGCCGCCGCTGTCATTGAGGCCGATGACGGGAGCCCCGACCTTCATCGCCATGTCCATGACCTTGCAGATCTTCTGCGCGTGCCGCTCGCTTAGCGAGCCGCCGAACACGGTGAAGTCCTGCGCGAACACGTAGACCAGGCGGCCGTTGATGGTGCCCGACCCGGTGACCACGCCATCGCCCGGAACGACCTGCTCGGCCATGCCGAAGTCGACCGCATTATGCTCGACGAACATGTCATATTCTTCGAAGCTATGCGGATCGAGAAGCACCGACAGCCGCTCGCGCGCCGTCAGCCGGCCCTTGGCATGCTGCGCCGCGATCCGCTTCGTGCCCCCGCCCAGGCGGGCGAGCTCACGGCGCCGTTCGAGCTCCTGGATGGTTGTCGCCAAAGCGTGTCTCCCTTGCGCCGATCCCCTTCCACGGCGGTCGGACGGCGTCAATCACGCCTTGTTCCGTCAGGGCCGCTATCCATATCGCCCGGAGTGAGAGGATGTCGCAGGCGGTCCGCCAGGCATGCTCGTGATGTTGCACCGCACAAGGATAAGATTTGCATTAACCTTGATCAGTGCCTCGGAACCCTAACCCCGTTTGTTCCGTTCATGTATCGGCAATCTAAAACCACGGAGGAAAAACGAGAAATGCTGACGCGTGTCGGGGTGCCAGTCGACTCTGAAGCCGAGCCCTCGGCGCGAGGTTCGCAATCCATCACCCTTCTGTGCTTTTCGCACCTGCGGTGGGATTTCGTGTTCCAGCGGCCGCAGCACCTGATGAGCCGCTTTGCCCGTGACATGTCGGTGATCTACTGGGAGGAGCCGATCGAGATCGGTGCCAAGGAGACTGCGTTCCTGCAGGTCCGCCAGGCAGAGGATTTCCCGAACGTCCGCGTCGTTGTCCCCCACCTTCCCGCCGGGATGCCTGAAGACGCCCGTGAGGCCGCGCTCAGCCGGCTTCTCGACGCTCATCTGGCGACCGTGAAGGGCCCTCTGGTTGCCTGGTACTATACGCCGATGATGCTGCCCTTCTCGCGGCACGTGACGCCGGACGTCACCGTGTTCGACGCGATGGACGAGCTTTCCAAGTTCAAGTTCGCTCCGACGCACCTGCTCAGTCTGGAACAGGAGCTCCTCGACCGCTCCGACATCGTCTTCACGGGCGGCTCCAGTCTCTATGAGGCCAAGAAGGGCCGTCACGATAACGTCCATTGCTTCCCGTCGTCGGTCGACCGCGCTCACTTCGCCAAGGCGCGCTCGCGCCTGTTCGATCCGGCCGACCAGGAAGACCTGCCGCGCCCGCGGCTCGGCTTCTACGGAGTGCTCGACGAACGCTTCGACGCCGACCTTCTCGGGCAAGTCGCGGCGCTTCGGCCGAACTGGTCGTTCGTTATGGTCGGCCCGGTCGTGAAGATTTCCGAGGAAGACCTGCCGCACCGGTCGAATATCCACTATCTCGGCGGCAAGAAATACGAAGAGCTGCCCTGCTATCTGTCGGGCTGGGACGTCGCGCTGATGCCGTTCGCGATGAACGAGTCGACGCAGTTCATCTCGCCGACCAAGACCCCCGAATATCTCGCCGGCGGCAAGCCGGTGGTGTCGACCCCGATCAAGGACGTCGTTCGCCATTATGGCGAGCTCGAAGGCGTGCACATCGCCTCGACCGCGGAAGATTTCGTGGTGGCCTGCGAAAAGGCGCTGGAGCAATCGCGTCATCCGGAAAGTGGCTGGCTCGCAGAGGCCGATCTGATGCTTGCGGCAGCCAGCTGGGACACGACCTTTGCGCGGATGAGCGGCTTCATCTCGGAGCTGCTGGGAGTCGCCCCCGCGGGCGCCAAGCCGGCGATGCTCGTGGCCGCCGAATGAGCGGCGAGCAGAGCGGCGGGGCCCGCTACGATTACCTGATCGTCGGAGCCGGTTATGCCGGCTCCGTTCTTGCTGAGCGCCTGGCATCGCAGCACGGCGCCCGCATCCTGCTGATCGACCGGCGCGATCACGTGGGCGGTAA
>NZ_JAFAVR010000072.1 GCF_019242355.1 Sphingomonas sp.
GCCGGCCGCTTCGGCCTCGGGACGATCGTCGACTGGCGGCGAGTCGACCGGCTGTCGGCGTCAGGTCACCTGTCACGCACGGGCGAGCGAATCGCACTAACCCCGGCGGGCCGACTGCTCCTCGATTCGATCCTCGGCGAAATCGCCGCGGCCGAGCCTCCTACTTCGGCGGAGCCGGAGCCGCGGCAGGCGTCGGCGCCGGTGCGGCTGCAGGCGCCGTCACAGGCTTGGCGGGAGCGGCTGCATTCGTGATCGGCTCGCTCTTGAGGACGTACCGATAATGATCCGTCGAGCCGCTCAGGAAGTCGGCGATCATCGAGTCGGCATCCGCGCCGGCGTCCTTGCGCGACATCTTGTTGCCGACATCGAAGCCGACGACCGCGGTCTTGAAGCTGTTGAGCTGGCCGCCGCAGGCGTTGCGCACGAAGGCTTCGTAGGCGTCGCCGTCGACCTTGGCCGCGCTGGCCTTGTCGACCGATGCCTTGAGGCAGGCCTGGAACGCACTTCTCGGCGCATTGATCGACGCCTGAAGCGCCGTCAGATAGATGGCTGAAGCACCCACTAGAAAAATCATCGCACCTTCTCCCCAGGTTTGACGACGAGGCCCGCAGCATGACTCTTTTCCGCTGCCTTTGGAAGAGCTTATCCGCGGAGCCCCATGCCTGAGCAGCTCGCGCCCGGCCTTCACGTCGTCGCGACGCCGATTGGCAATCTCGGCGACCTCTCGCCGCGGGCGGCCGGCACTCTTGCCCGCGCTGACCTCATCCTTGTCGAGGACACAAGGGTCACGGCGCGCCTGCTCGCCCATGTCGGCTGCAAGGTGCCGATGCGCCGCTACGACGACCACGCGACGGAGCGCGACCGGGAGGCGGTGATTGCCCTCCTTGGCGACAAAGCCGTGGCGCTGGTCAGCGACGCGGGGACGCCACTGGTCTCGGATCCTGGCTACAAGCTGGTTCGAGCCGCCCGGGCTGCGGGGCATGAGGTTCACACCGTGCCTGGTCCATGCGCCGCGATAGCCGCATTGACGCTCGCTGGCCTCCCGACCGACCGGTTCCTGTTCCTGGGCTTTCTGCCTGCCAGGGCCAAGGCTCGCGAGGACGCGATACGCGAGGTCGGGACGGTGCAGGCGACGCTCGTCCTTTACGAGAGCGGGCCTCGGCTGGCGGCGACGCTTGCGGCACTGGCGCAGCAGCTCGGCGACCGCGAGTCAGCTGTGGTCCGCGAGATCACCAAGCTTCATGAAGAGTGCGTGACAGGCTCGCTGTCGGATCTCGCCGGGCGCTACCGCGACTCGCCGCCGAAGGGCGAGATCGTGATCACCGTCGGACCGCCGGCCGAAGCTCCTGCCGCGAGCGATGCCGACCTCGACGAGGCGCTCGGCGAAGCGCTCGGCCGGCTGTCTCCGTCGCGAGCGGCCGCGAAAGTCGCGGAGCAGCTGGGGCTGCCGCGCAAGCGAGTCTATGCCCGTGCGCTCGAGCTTTCGAAGTGAACCGTATCGCGGCGGAGAAGCGCGGCCGCTCGGCGGAGACGATCGCCTGCTGGTTCCTTCGCCTTCACGGCTGGCACATTCTCGCGCGTCGGGCGCGGGTTCGCGGCGGCGAGGTCGACGTCATCGCTCGACGCGGCAAGATCGTCGCGTTCGTCGAGGTGAAGGCGCGCTCGACCTACGATGCTGCGAACTTCGCGATTGACCCTTGGCTGATGCGGCGGGTCGTCGTCGCCACCGAGCGGCTCGCGCCCCGCTACATGCGCCCCGGCGACGACGTGCGTATCGACGCGATCCTGGTGGTGCCGTTCCGATGGCCGCGGCACCTCGCCAACATCTGGCTAGGGTGACAAAGGCGTGAGCCTGCCCTACCCGGCCCACATGCCCCTTCGCGTCGCCGTGCAGATGGATCCGATGGAAACGATCGGCATCGGCGGGGACTCGACCTTCGCGCTGATGGTAAAGGCGCAGGAGCTCGGACACAGGCTCTATCACTACCTCCCCGATGCACTGAGCTATGCCGGCGGCCGCGTCTACGCCGGCGCTCACGAAGTTTCGGTGCAGCGTGTCGAGGGCGATCATTTCAAGCTCGGCGAGTGGCGCGTGCTCGACCTCGGCAGCGACATCGACGTGGTTCTTATGCGGCAGAACCCGCCGTTCGACCTCGGCTACATCACTGCCACTCACCTGCTCAAGCGTGTCGCCGCCGAGACACTGGTCGTGAACGACCCCGTCGCGGTGCGGAATGCGCCGGAAAAGGTCTGGGTACTCGACTTCGCGCAGTTCATGCCGCCGACGGCAGTCACCCGCTCGCTTGGCCTTGCCCGCAAGTTCCTCGCCGAGCATGGCGAGATCGTGGTCAAGCCCCTGCACGGCTTTGCCGGCGGTTCGGTATTCAGGGTCGGCAGTGACGGCCGGAACTTGGCGGCGCTGATCGAGCTGTTCAACTCGACCTACCGCGAGCCGCACGTGCTGCAGAAGTTCGTCCCCGAGATCTCGGAAGGCGACAAGCGCATCGTGCTGGTCGACGGAGTGGTTGCCGGAGCGATCAATCGGGTTCCCGGCGCGGGCGAGATCCGGTCGAACCTCGCCGTCGGCGGCACGGCCGCAAAGACGGAGCTGACCGATCGCGAGCGAGACATCTGCGCGGTCCTGGGGCCGGAGCTCAAGCGGCGCGGACTGGTCTTCGTCGGAATCGACGTGATCGGCGGCCGCTGGCTGACGGAGATCAACGTCACTTCGCCGACCGGCATCGTCGCCATCGACGCGTTCAACGGCACCGACACGCCCGGCTTGATCTGGGAAGCCATCGACTGCCGAATCGCGGCAAGAGCATCCGCTTCGGACTGAAAGTCAGGACTTCGTTCAGGGCTCCCGTCCTAACCCGATGAGGTCGCGGCGGGCCCGGTCACTCCCCACAGCCAGGCCTGCCGCGACGGCTCGGCTTCACGCCCGAGGATGCGCGTGCCGATAGACGTCGAGCAGCCGCGCCGCGTCCACCGCCGTATAGATTTGCGTCGACGACAGGCTCGCGTGGCCAAGCAGCTCCTGAAGCGCTCGAAGGTCCGCGCCCCGCGCCAGCAGATGGGTCGCGAAGCTGTGCCGGAGCGCGTGCGGAGTCAGGCTCTCGGGCAGGCCGAGCCGCCGCCGCGCCGCCGCCACGGATCGACGAACGAGGTCCGGGTTGAGCGGTCCTCCCCTGGCGCCAACGAACAGGGGCGCATCGCTGGCCACCGGCCAGGGGCACTGCCGCACATAATCCTCGATGGCCTCGCGAACGACCGGCATGACCGGGACGATGCGCGTCTTCGAGCGCTTGCCGGTCACTCGAAGCGTCGCGCCGAGCGGCAGATCGCGACCGGTCAGGGAAAGCGCCTCCGCAACCCGCAGGCCCGCGCCGTAGAGCAGTAGAAGGACGGCAAGGTCGCGGGCGCCGATCCACGGCTGGCTCGCCGCCTCCGCCGCATCCTCGGCAAGGGAGACGGCATCGGCGGGCGCCGCCGGACGAGGCAGGGTGCGCGGCCGGCGCGGTGCCCGGACACGAGGGAGCGAGGGAGTCTCGCCGGATCGCTCCGCCGCATATTTGAGGAACGCGCGGACGCCGGACAGCTCGCGCGCCGCCGACGCTGCGCCGAGACCATCCGTGCGGCGCTGGGCGACAAAGGCGCGAAGGTCGGGCGCCGTAATCTCGACGAGATCACCGGGCTCGATCGGGCCGCCGCGATGACGCTCGAGGAAGTCGATCAGGCGGTGCGCCGTCGCGACATAGGCGCGAACGGTGTGTCCGGACCGGCGGCGATCATGCTGCAGAAAGGATACCCAATGCGCGGCCAGAGCGCGGCAGGCGCTGGAACTCAGGTCGTCGTCGGGTCCGTCACGCACCGGCGCAGCATAGTGCCAAGAGTGCGGCCAAGGAACATCAGCAATTCGGATCCATGGCGCGCGTCGAGAGTGAGCTCGGTGCGCTGCCCGAGGGCAAGCAGGCCGGTCGGGAACGGCGGTTCGGATTCCACGCGGATCAGCGCCTCGGCACGGATCAGGTCGCAGGCCGGGCCGAACATCGGGTTGCCGCGGCCGACGCTCCGCATCTCGACGCCATGGACCTTGGCGATCGAGCGTTCGAGAAGCGCTGGCTCGACGAGACGAACGCCGTTGCCGT
>NZ_JAFAVR010000199.1 GCF_019242355.1 Sphingomonas sp.
CCGCGGCAGCGCTCGCGCGACGCATCGCGGATGCGCCGAGCCTGACGTTTCGCGGGCTGCAGGCCTATCACGGCCGCGCGCAGCATCTGCCGAGCCATCAGCAGCGCGCGCAGGCGATCGCGTCCGCGGTCGATGCGGTGCGCGAGACGCTCGAGGCGCTGAAGGCCGAGAACCTCACCTGCGAGATCGTAGCCGGCGCCGGCACCGGCACCTTCGCATTCGAGGCGGAGAGCGGCGTCTATAACGAGCTGCAGGTCGGCTCCTACGTGTTCATGGATACCGATTACGCCAAGATCGGCGGCAAGGATGGCGGGCTCTATACTGCGTTCGAGCACAGCCTGTTCGTGCTCGCAACGGTGATCAGCACGCCGACCGCCGAGCGCGACATCGTCGATGCGGGGCTCAAATCCTACAGCGGCGAAAAAGGTCCACCCTGGGTGCATGCGTTGGAGGATGTTCAAGTCACCGGCATGTCGGATGAGCACGGCAAGCTCGTGCTCGGCCCGAAGGCCAAGCCGCTACGGCTGGGCGACAAAGTGTGGTTGATCCCCGGTCATTGCGATCCGACCGTCAACCTGCACGACTGGTATGTCGGCGTGCGCCATGGGCGCGTCGAGGTGCTGTGGCCGATCAGCGCGCGCGGCGCGGCGACTTGAGCCGTAGAGTGGGCAAAGGGTGCGCCAGGAAGTTGGCGCGATCAGCTGGTGGAAGTCCAGCCCAGGTAGGGCGTAGCGAGCCGCCTGGAAGCGAGTGTTGCGCGAGTCCGTCGGTAACGGCGGCCGCGAAGCGTACACAGCTGCTGCGTGGGGTGTGTGATTGAGCCCCGAAATTCCCATTTCGCTGGAGCGGAGGTTGTCCTTTGCTGCCGAACGCCACATGAGCAACGCCGTCATGCGAGGCATTGCCATCCAGCCGGGGTCGAAGAGCCCATCACGCGCAGAAGGATCGCGTCGGAACCTGGGAGATCCCGCGTCTGACCATCAGCTGATGAAGCCGGCGGTCCGCATCGGGAAGGCGAGGAGCCGAAGCCGATGATGCACGGAAGCGGGAAGTCGGACGAGGCCATAGTAGCTGTGAAGCCGGCGAACGAAGCGGAGCAATCCGCCGAGGAGCCGGTGGAGCGAAGGGCTGAGGCCGAGGGGAATGCGGGCCAGCAAAGCACGTCCCGGGCACAGAGCCGGGAAGACGCGTCACAGGCGCTGGAACGCATACGGAAAGCAGCAAGGGAAAGGAAAGAGGAGAAGTTCATCTCGCTCCTCCACCACATCGACACCGAACGGCTCGTGGCGGCGTTCTACGAACTCAAGGCGAACGCCGCGCCGGGGACGGACGGGCTGACATGGCGGGACTACGAGCAAGACCTCGAACGCAAGATCGAGGACCTGCATGCTCGCATCCATCGAGGAGCGTACCGGGCGTTGCCATCACGGCGTGTGTACATCCCCAAGCCGGATGGCGGCCAGCGTCCGCTCGCGGTCGCTGCGATCGAGGACAAGATCGTCCAACGCGCCGTGGCCGAGGTGCTGAACGCGATCTACGAGGAAGACTTCCTCGGGTTCTCGTACGGCTTCCGGCCTGGGCGCAGCGCACACGATGCGATGGATGCTCTCGTCGTCGCGATCGAAAGCAAGAAGGTGAACTTCATACTGGACGCCGACATCCGGTCATTCTTCGACACGGTGGACCACGCGTGGCTCATCCGCTTCGTCGAACACCGGATTGGCGACCGGCGCGCGATCCGCCTGATCCAGAAATGGCTCAAGGTGGGCGTTCTGGAAGATGCACAGGTGCTGGCGAGCGAGCAGGGGACGGCGCAAGGAGCGGTGATCTCGCCGCTGCTTGCCAACATCTACCTGCACTATGCCCTCGACCTATGGGCCGAGCGCTGGCGACAGCACGAGGCATCGGGCGACGTAATCATCGTGCGCTATGCCGACGACTTCATCGTCGGCTTCCAGCACGAGGGCGATGCTCGCCGCTTCCTGGACGCATTGCGCAAGCGGTTAGCGGAGTTCGCGCTGGCACTGCATCCTGAGAAGACCCGGCTGATCGAGTTCGGCCGCTTTGCGGAACAAAACCGCAGACGGCGCGGGCTCGGAAAGCCGGAGACCTTCAACTTCCTGGGCTTCACCTTCATCAGCGGCAGATCGCGACGCGGCAAGTTCCTGGTCAAGCGGAAGTCGCGACGCGACCGCATGCGGGCGAAACTTACGGAGATCAAGCAGGCACTGCGCCGGCGCATGCATCAGTCGATCTCCGTGCAGGGGAGATGGTTGATGCAGGTCGTGCGCGGCTACTTCAACTATCACGCGGTGCCGACCAACAGGCAGGCACTCGTGACCTTCCGCGACGAGGTCGCCAAGCGATGGCGGCGGCTACTGAGCCACCGCAGTCAAAAGGGCACCCTCTCATGGAAGCGGATGAAGCCGATTGCCGACGCCTGGCTCCCCGAACCAACTATCCTCCATGCCTGGCCCCGACAGCGCTTCGCCGTCACTCACCCGAGGTGGGAGCCGTATGCGGGAAAGCCGCACGTACGGTTCTGTGCGGGGGGCGCTCAGTAATGAGCGTCCCTACCGCGACCGTCGGAGCTCGCGCCGGACGCAAGGCCGGCGCCGCCTCCTCGCAATGACGGAACCGTAGAGTTTCGCCGAATTGCGAGTCAGACCGTCAGCCTCACGCCCCGTGCCAGAATTGA
>NZ_JAFAVR010000054.1 GCF_019242355.1 Sphingomonas sp.
CAGCGTATCGACGGTCTGCTTCATATTGCCGAGCGCCTGAAGCTTGAACTGATCGATCTGGTCCATCGTGTCGTAGATGTTCTGGAACGCACGCTGCAGCGTCTCCAGCGGGATCGTCGAGCTGGCCGCCTGCTCATGGATCGCGCCGGTCTGGGTGCGAAGCATTTCGCCCGTGCTGTCGATCATGCCCGCGGTGGTGGTGTTGAGCGCGCCAATCTGCTCGAGGACGAGCTTCTGGTTGGTCATCGCCTGGGCGACGGTCACGGCGGTACGAAGCGCGGCGACCGTGGTCGTCGATGCGCGGTCGACGCCCTTCACCAGCTCGACATTGTTCTTCTTGACGAGGTCGAGCGCGAGATAACCCTGAACGGTGACCGCCATCTGCGTCAGCAGGTCGGTCGTCCGCTGCCGCGTGTAGAAGAGCGCGGTCTCGCGGATCGCCTTGGCCTTGGCGGGCTCGGTGGCGTCGAGCTCGCCGGCCTTGTCCTCGAGCCGCTGGTCCAGAGTCTTGGAGATGTGCACCATCTGCTCGAGCTTGTGCATCGTCTTCCACAGGTTCGCGCGCTCGGTGTCGATCGCGGCATTGTCCATCAACAGCTCGTCCTTGCCGTTGGCGAGGCTGCCGAGGATCTTCGAGATGTGGGTCTGCGAGCTGCGGTACTTGTCGAAATAGCGGTCGACGCGGTTGCCGAACGGGATGATCCCGAGGATCTTCTTGGTCTTGGTCGCTTCCTTGGGGTCGAGCGCCTGGACGGTGCGGCGCAGCTCGGTCAGGTCGGCGCCGATCCCGCTATCCTTGTCGATCGCCTTGACCGGCCGGTCGAGGAAGCGGTTGGAGGCGCCGGCCGCCTCGGCGATCTCCTTGCGGCCCATCGCGGTCAACTGGTCGACCTTCTTGCCGAATTCCGGGCTATTGGAATCCAGGGCGGCAAGCTCATCGACGAACTGGGTGACGCGCTTGTCGAGCTCGCTCGTCTCCTCGGCCTTGAGGGGAACGAGCCCGGCGGCTTCCGCGGCCGGAACCGGCTGCAGCGCCTCGGGCGGGTCGAGCTTGAGCTTGGTCGCAGTGGTCGTTTCCGCTGCCGGTTCGCTTGCCATCCTCAAATCCTTTCCTCGTCCTTGTGCGGCCCGGTCGGAAGCCGGTCAACGCCGCACGGGCGCTGTTGCTGTATTATAGGTGTAAGACAGGACCACACAAGACGCACTCGCGGGACTGTGGTGAAGAGTGGTTAACCATAGGCTTGAACCCTTCGCTTACCGTGCCCGGCTTATTGGCCTCATCCACGACACTGTTGTGAGGGCAATGTGCTGAGTTTCCTGCAGAGGGGTGGCCGGGTTTCGAGTGCTTTGCACCAGGTTCGCGCAGCGCTGCAGTCGGCAGCGCGACTGCGGAGCGACAAGCGCGGCAACGTCCTGGTGATCTTCGCGGTCGCCTTGCCGCTGATGGTTGGAACGCTCGGTCTCGCCGTCGAAGGCGGCAGCTGGTACCAGACCAATCGATCCCTGCAGAACGCCGCCGACGAAGCCGTCGTCGCCGCCGCGACCAACGCCACGTCCACCTACCTTACCGAAGCCAAGGCCGTGACGTCCCAATACGGATTCACGGACGGCTCCGGCAATGTCACGGTCACGGCGAGCAACGCCGCAACCTGCCCCGGCGGCGCGACTCCCTGCTACAGCGTGACGGTCACGAAGAAGCTTCCGCTGATGCTGATGCAGGCGGTCGGTTTCACGGGGAACACAACGGTGTCGGGCAAGGCGGCCGAGCGGCTCCAGGTCACGGCCTACGCCACGCAACAGACCTCGCCCCGCGAATATTGCATGCTGGCCCTTGCCGGTTCGGCTCCGAGCACGAGCGCCGTCGATTTCCTCGCTAACGGCGCGCCCAAGGCCGACCTTGGCGGATGCAACATCATGTCGAACGCCAGCATGAATTGTAACGGCCATGACCTGAATGCTGGTTACGCCGACGCGGTTGGGACCAGTCAAGACTGCGGCAAGATCCGCGATTCAAACATGTCGAAGGTGACGGATCCCTATTCGTCGAAGGCCTCGAACATCCCGTCCAATTCATGCTCAAGCTACGCGACCACCACCATCACCGGCAGTCTCGCTCTGGGGACCAAGAATTACTGCGGCGGTGTGAAGCTTGGCGCAGACGTGACGCTCACGGGCGACAACGTCATCTATATCCGCGACGGATCGCTCGACCTCAACGGACATACTTTGTTGACCGCGTCAGGCGCAAGCGCAGTGATCGTCTTCACCGGCACGAACAGCAGCAGCATCAGCCACATCGTGACCGGCAAAGGCACCCTCGATATCTCGTCGCCAACCAGCGGCACATGGTCGGGGACCGCCATCTACACTGATCCCACGCTCAAGACTAACGTGGATTACAGCGCGGCGGGCAACTCCCCCAGCTGGAACATCTCCGGTCTCGTCTATCTCCCCAATGCGAACGTCACTTTTAGCGGCGCCGTCGGAAAGGGGACCAACGGCAATGCCTGCTTCGTGATGGTGTTCGACAAGATCACCATCAACGGCACCGGCAGCCTCTTCAATCAAGGGGGTTGCGCCGCGCAGGGCCTGACGCCGCCGAGCAATCCGATCGGTATCCGCGGACGACTGGTGGCATAGCGGATGAGCAAGCTCTCAATCCGCAACAGCAACCTGCTCGTCGAATCGTCCGGCCTGGCGACGATCGAGTTCGCGATTGCTTCTAGCGTCCTGATGCTGGGTCTTCTGAACGGGCTCGAGACGGCGCGCTATTCCTTCCAGAAGATGGAAGTGGCCAATGCCGTCCACGCGGCGGCTCACGCTGCCTGGAATGCCTGCGACACCAAGCATCTGCCCGCGCTCAGCAAGTGCACGACGGTGAACACGGCGATCAATAACGGCATCCAGTCCACGTCCCTGGGCTCGGCTGTGACGCTGTCGACGACCACTGTGAGCGGCAAGACCGTCTCCTACCCGTTCGAAGGATATTATTGCCTGACGACCGCGGGCGCCTTGAAGAAGGAGGCGGACTATACCGGGACCAAGCCGACCGATTGCTCCGCGGAGGGCGACAGCGCGCACACACCGGGTGATTATCTCGTCATCAAGGCTCAGGCGACCTATGCTCCGCTGTTCTCGTCGAAGCTGACGATCGGCAGCCTTTTCGGGACGACCTTGTCGGCGACCAGCACGATCCGGCTGCAGTGAAGATGATGCGGCTATTCCATCAGCTTCGAAGGGACGAGCAGGGCGCGACGGCGGTCGAGTTCGCGCTTCTGTCCACCGCCTTTCTCGGCCTGATGTTCGCCGGAATCTATGCGTCGATGATGGGGTTCACCGCCGCAAGCCTTCAGTCGGCAACCGAATCCGCCGCCCGGTGCCGCGCAATGAGCGTCACCTGCACCGACGCGACCACCACGCAGAATTTTGCGGCAACGAAGTTCTACAAGATCACCGGCAATGCCCCGACCTTCGTTTCGACGACCGACACCTGCGGCAACAAGGTGACCGGCTCAATGAACTTCACCATGTTCTACATCGTCGGGTCGAAGACAGTCAGCATCTCGTCCGCTGCCTGCTTCCCAACGCAGACCGCGTCCGCGTCCTAGACCACCCGGAGTCGGCGGGCCTGCTCGACCGACGTGCGTCTGGCGCCTCGCTTTCCAAATGACGACCAGCTTCGCCCGGGCTATGCGGCCTCGAATCCACCAGAATCCGGGCCGCTCGAACCATGAAATTTTTCGCCGACACCGCCGAGATCGCCGAAATCCGGGAGCTTGCCGCAACCGGCCTGCTCGACGGCGTCACCACCAACCCGAGCCTCATTCACAAGTCCGGGCGCGATTTCGTCGAGGTGGTGCGGGAAATCGCCGGTGTCGTCCCTGGCCCTGTCTCGGCCGAGGTGGTCGCGCTCGACTATGACGGGATGATGCGCGAGGCCGAGATCCTGCGGCGCATCGGCGACAATATCGCGATCAAGGTTCCACTGACCCCCGACGGGCTGAAGTCGTGCAAGGCGCTGACCTCCGATGGGACGATGGTCAACGTGACCCTGTGCTTCTCCGCGGCCCAGGCGCTGCTTGCGGCCAAGGCGGGCGCGACCTTTATCTCGCCCTTCGTCGGGCGGCACGACGACGTCGGGTTCGACGGAATGCAGCTGATCGCCGACATTCGCCTGATCTACGACAATTACGACTTCGGGACGGAAATCCTCGTCGCCTCGGTGCGCCATCCAGTGCACGTCGTCGAAGCGGCGAAGATCGGCGCTGACGTCATGACGGCTCCGCCGAAGATCATCTGGCAATTGTTCAAGCACCCGCTCACCGACAGCGGCATCGCCGGCTTCCTCAAGGACTGGCAGGCGACGGGCCAGTCCATCGGCTGAAACCGACGCTAAGCTTTCCTTAGCCGTCATCATTTACCGACACAGGCGTGGATCAAGCGACACAGCCCGCCCCCGCCAACCCGTTCGCACCCTATCGGCGCGTCGGTCATGCGCTTGCGCTCATCATCTTGGCCGTGAGTTGCGTGGAGTTCGCGCGCAACTGGCTCCATCCAAGCAGCCGGGATTTCGTCAGCTTCTGGGGCGCCGCCAAGCTCGCATGGGCGGGCACACCCGCACTGGCCTACAACAATGCCGCACTTCACGCCGTCCAGGTCAAGGTCGCGTCCTTTTCCGGCAGCGCCGAGATGCCGTTCCCCTATGCTCCCGCCTTCCTCCTGATCCTGATGCCGTTCGCCGCATTGCCATTTCCGCTGGCGATGGTCGTGTGGACGCTTGGCACATGGGGCCTTTACGCCTTCGCAGCGCGACGGTTCGCGCCCGAGGCAGGCTGGCTCCCGCTCGCCTTTCCGGCCATCTTCGCGACCGCCGCGATCGGCCAGAACGGCTTTCTCACGGCGACGCTCTTTCTCGTCGGGCTTGCGCTGCTTCATCGCGGTCGCCAGTTCGCGGCCGGACTGGTGCTCGGCTGCCTGGTCCTGAAGCCGCAGCTCGCGCTGATGCTGCCAGTCGCGATGCTGGCCGGCCGCGAATGGCGCGTGATTGCGGGCGCGATCGTCTCGGCCACGGCGCTCATGCTGGTCGGCGTCCTCGCCTTCGGACCGGCGGTCACCACTGCCTGGCTCGACCAGATGCCGCTCTACGCGCGCATTGCGCGCGACGGACTGGTCGGCTGGCACAAGCTCGTCAGCGTTTACGCCGCGGCCCGCGAGGCCGGCATGCCGGAGCAGGCAGCGTTCACCCTGCACGCCGTCGTCGCACTCGCCGCCGCGGCGCTGGTCGCGCGCTGCTGGACGAGCAAGACAGAGCCGATGGCCAAGGCCGCCGTGCTCGCCGCCGCGACCATGCTCGCAAGCCCCTACGTCTATCTATACGACGCTCTGGTCCTCATCCCCGCCTTCGTCTGGCTGGTCCAACGCCGCGCCCCCATCGCACTCGTCGCCACGCTCTGGCTCTCGCCGCTCCTGATCATTGTCCAGACTGCAGGCGCCGTGCCAGTGAACATCGGCCCGCTGCTGCCGATCGCGCTACTGGGACTGAGCTACCGCGCTTGGCGTGACGCGCCGACCGCCAACGCAGCGGATCGATCTATCGACCTTGGAAAACGCGGTGGTTTAGTCGCTGGCTGTTAACGGCGGCGCCGCTTGGCTATGCGGATCGAGGCTGATCCGGACGGACGACACGACCCAGGCCGCGACTGCTGCGCCGGCGAGATTGTGGACGATCTGCCCGCCGGACTTGGCGATCGACCCGCAGGCGAGGCCAACCAGCTGCGGCGGTCCCTTCGCCTCGCCATCCGAACGGCAGCCGCTGACCGCTCCGGTCGGACTGGAAATGTAATAGATCTTGAAGTCCACCGGCAGGGACACTCCGACGGGCGCGCGATTCACCTGCATTTCCAGATCAGGCGTCAGGCGCGTCGCGTGGCCGGGATAATCGAGCACCCAGGCGATGATACCTCGATAGGCCCCATAGAGTGGCTGGCCGCTTCCGTCGGCGACCGGTGCGAATGCAGCCTTCTGCTGAACGAGCGCGCACGTGTAGACATCGAGCCTTTTGTGACCGCTCGAGATGAGCACGGAGCAGCGCTGCACCTTCCCATCTGGGCCGATCAACAAGTCGAACGGAATAGAGCCCTGCACTCCCGCTCTGACGGCCCAGGCAGGGTAATCGCTTGCCGAGATCACGCCCTGAAGACTGGGATCGCCCTGGGGCATTCCGGCGATTACAGCGAGCAGCAGCAGCAAGAACATCGACAAGCCCTCTTGTTCGCCCATCCTACGATCGGGGGAATTCGACGACCATAGGAAATTAACCGGTTCGGCCGTATCCTGCGCGGCGATGGCCACGGTAATCCCCTTTGAAGAACGCGCGGTGGCGAACCTGCGCCAGCGGCTCGGCGCTGCCGAGGAGGCGAACCAGGATCTCATCGCCTTCGCTCGCGGGCATTCGGGCGCGGTGTCGTCGATTCACGCCGCATCGCTCGCGGCGATGGAGGCCGAGGGCATCGATGCTCTGCTTCACGTCGTCACGCAGGAATGGCCGCTGATCCTTGGCATCGACGCGGTCGCGGTCGCTCTGGTCATCGGCCGCCAGGGCTTCAGAGCCGACGGCAACGGCGT
>NZ_JAFAVR010000035.1 GCF_019242355.1 Sphingomonas sp.
CCCGCACATCACCGAGAAGACGACAATGTTGTCGGAAACCAACTCGGTCGTGTTCCGGGTCGCGCCCAAGGCGACCAAGCCGGAGATCAAGGCCGCGGTCGAAGCTTTGTTCGGCGTCACCGTCACGCAAGTGAACACCATCGTTTCCAAGGGCAAGACCAAGAAGTGGAAGGGCAAGCCCTACCAGCGGTCGGACATGAAGAAAGCGATCGTTCGCCTGGCCGAAGGTCAGTCGATCGACATTACCGAAGGGGTGCGGGCGTAATGGCTCTCAAGCAATATAAGCCGACCTCTCCGGCCCGCCGCGGCCTGATCCTGGTCGACAAGTCGGCGCTCTGGAAGGGTAAGCCGGTCAAGGCGCTGACCGAAGGCAAGCGCAAGACCGGTGGCCGCAACAACAAGGGCCATGTGACCTCGCGCGGCATCGCCGGCGGTCACAAGCAGAAGTATCGCATCGTCGACTTCAAGCGCCGCACGTGGGACGTCACGGCGACGGTCGAGCGGCTGGAGTACGACCCGAACCGGTCGGCCTTCATCGCGCTCGTCACCTACGAGGGCGGCGAGCAGGCCTACATCATCGCTCCGCAGCGGCTCGCTCCGGGCGACAGGGTGATCGCCGGCAAGCGTGTCGACGTAAAGCCGGGCAACGCGATGGAGATCGGCCAGATGCCGGTGGGCACCATCGTCCACAACGTCGAGCTGAAGCCGGGCAAGGGCGGCCAGATCGCTCGCGCCGCCGGGACCTATGTCCAGGTCGTCGGCCGCGATCGCGGAATGGTCATCGTCAGGCTGAATTCAGGCGAGCAGCGCTACGTGCGCTCGGATTGCATGGCGACGGTTGGCGCGGTTTCGAATCCCGACAACCAGAACCAGAATTTCGGCAAGGCCGGCCGCACCCGCTGGATGGGCAAGCGTCCGCTGACCCGCGGCGTCGCCAAGAACCCGGTCGACCACCCGCACGGCGGTGGTGAAGGCCGGACCTCGGGCGGCCGTCATCCGGTCACTCCGTGGGGCAAGCCGACCAAGGGTGCGCGCACCCGTCACAACAAGGCGACGGACAAGTTCATCATCCGCAGCCGTCACGCGAAGAAGAAGGGTTAAGCCATGGCCCGTTCCATCTGGAAAGGTCCGTTCGTCGAGCTTTCGCTGCTGAAGAAGGCGGAAGCGGCGCAGGAAGCCAGCAAGCGTGCGCCGATCAAGACCTGGTCGCGCCGCTCCACGATCCTGCCGCAGTTCGTCGGCCTGACGTTCAATGTCTACAACGGGCGCAAGTTCATCCCCGTCTCGGTCAACGAGGAAATGGTCGGGATGAAGCTCGGCGAGTTCGCTCCGACGCGCTCTTTCCCGGGCCACGCATCCGACAAGAAGGGCAAGCGCTGATGAGCAAGCCAGCATCCCCCCGCAAGGTTGGTGACAAGGAAGCGCTCGCAGTCGGTAACACGATCCGCGGATCTGCGCAGAAGCTGAACCTGGTCGCGGCGATGATCCGCGGCAAGAAGGTCGAGCAGGCGCTCAGCATCCTTCAGTTCTCGCCCAAGGGCATGGCCGACGACGTCCGCAAGGTGCTCGCCTCGGCCGTCGCCAATGCCGAGAATAATCACAACCTCGATGTCGACGCGCTGGTCGTCGCCGAGGCCAGTGTCGGCAAGTCGATCTCGATGAAGCGCTTCGCGACCCGTGCGCGCGGCCGTTCGAGCCGCATCGTCAAGCCGTTCAGCCGCATCCGCGTCGTCGTTCGCGAGCAGGAAGAAGCGTAATGGGTCAGAAAACCTCTCCTGTCGGGCTTCGCCTGCAGATCAATCGCACCTGGGACAGCCGCTGGTTCGCCGAGGGCGACGATTACGGCCGGCTGCTGCTCGAGGACCTCAAGATCCGCCGCACGATCATCGAGAAGCTGCCGCAGGCGGCGATCTCCAAGGTCGTGATCGAGCGTCCGGCCAAGATCTGCCGCATCTCCATTTATGCGGCGCGTCCCGGCGTGATCATTGGCAAGAAAGGCGCAGACATCGAGAAGCTGAAGCGCGAGCTTCAGAAGATGACGAGCTCGGAAGTCAGCCTCAACATCGTCGAGATCCGCAAGCCCGAGATCGACGCCAAGCTCGTCGCCCAGGGCGTCGCCGACCAGCTGGAGCGCCGCATCGCGTTCCGCCGCGCCATGAAGCGCGCGGTGCAGTCGGCTCTCCGCCTTGGCGCCGAAGGCATCCGGATCACCTGCGCCGGCCGTCTTGGCGGTGCCGAGATCGCCCGCACCGAATGGTACCGCGAGGGCCGGGTGCCGCTGCACACGCTTCGCGGCAACGTCGATTATGCCGAGGCCGAGGCCCACACCGCGTACGGCGTATGCGGCGTCAAGGTCTGGATCTTCAAGGGCGAGATCCTGGGGCATGACCCGCTCGCCCAGGACCGGCTGATGATGGAGGCCCAAACCTCCGGCGTCCGTCCGGCCCGCGAAGAGCGCGGCAACCGGTAAGCGCTAGGAAAAGAGACCAGTCATGCTGCAACCCAAGCGCACCAAGTTCCGCAAGGCCTTCAAGGGCCGCATCCACGGCAACGCCAAGGGCGGGACCGAATTGAACTTCGGCGCCTTCGGCTTAAAGGCGATGGAGCCGGAGCGGATCACTGCGCGCCAGATCGAGGCGGCCCGCCGCGCGATCACTCGCCACATGAAGCGTGCCGGCCGTCTCTGGATCCGCGTGTTCCCGGACGTCCCGGTGTCGTCGAAGCCGGCCGAAGTCCGCATGGGCTCGGGCAAGGGTTCGCCGGAATTCTGGGTCGCGCGCGTCAAGCCGGGCCGGATCCTGTTCGAGCTCGACGGTGTGCCCGGCGCGCTCGCCAAGACCGCGTTCGAGCGCGCGGCCGAGAAGCTGCCGATCAGGACCAAGGTCGTTGCCCGCCTGGGCGAGACCCTGGTCGAGGAGGAAAAGTAAGATGCCTGCGATCGACGATCTCAAGCAGCAGAGCGACGACCAGCTGCAACAGCAGCTCGGCGACCTGAAGCGCGAGCAGTTCAACCTGCGCTTCCAGGCAGCGACCAACCAGCTCGAGAAGCCGAGCCGGGTCCGCGAGGTGCGCCGCACCATCGCACGCATCCGCACGCTTCAGAACCAGCGCGCCCGCAAGACCGAAGCCGGCAACGCTTCGGCGCAGGGTTGAGGAGACTATAGGAATGCCAAAGCGCGTCCTCACCGGCACCGTGGTGTCCGACAAGGGTGACAAGACCATCGTGGTCCGCGTCGAGCGGCGGGTGAAGCACCCGCTGTACGGCAAGATCATCAAGCTGTCGAAGAAGTACCACGCGCACGACGCGGATAATGCTTTTCACACGGGCGAGATCGTCCGCATCCAGGAATGCGCTCCGGTGTCGAAGCTGAAGACCTGGGCGGTCGTCGACCGTCTCGGAGTCGCCAAGGCGGCCGAGATCGAGATCGCCGACCCGGAGACCAGCGCTCCGACCAAGACGCCCGAGGCCGCGCCCGAGAAGCCTGCCAAGGCGTCGAAGAAGGCGAAGGCCAAGGCCGACGCCGACGCGGACGCCTGAGAAGATTTGAAAGAGGATAGGGTCGAACCATGATCCAGATGCAGTCCAACCTGGACGTTGCCGACAATAGCGGCGCCAAGCGCGTCCAGTGCATCAAGGTGCTGGGCGGGTCGAAGCGCCGGGTTGCGGGCGTCGGCGACATCATCGTCGTCAGCGTCAAGGAAGCGCAGCCGCGCGGTCGCGTGAAGAAGGGCGATGTTCACCGCGCGGTGATCGTGCGCACAGCGAAGGACATCCGCCGTCCCGACGGTTCGGTCATCCGCTTCGATTCGAACGCGGCCGTCTTGGTCAACAAGAACGAGGAGCCGATCGGCACCCGTATCTTCGGCCCGGTCGTCCGCGAGCTTCGCGCCAAGAAGCACATGAAGATCATCAGCCTTGCGCCGGAGGTGCTGTAACCATGGCCGCTGCCAAGATCCGCAAGGGCGACAAGGTCGTCGTCCTCGCCGGCAAGGACAAGGGCCGCACGGGTGAGGTCATCCGTTCGCTGCCCAAGGAAAACAAGGTCGTCGTGTCGGGCGTCAACGTCCACGCGCGCCACCGCAAGGCATCGCAGGAGAACCCGCAGGGCGGGATCGATCGCAAGGAAGCGCCGCTGCACGTCTCGAACGTTGCGGTTGTCGGCGCCGACGGCAAGCCGACCCGAGTCCGCTTCGAGGAGCGCGACGGCAAGAAGGTCCGGGTTGCCGCCAAGTCCGGAGAGCTGATCAATGGCTGACAATGAGAACAAGACCGAGGCCAAGCAGGCCGAGCAGCCGGTGAAGGCTGAGAAGGCGCCCAAGGCCGAGAAGAAGGCCGGCAAGGCTGATGCGAAGGCTTACACGCCGCGTCTCAAGGCCGATTACGACGATCGCATCGTCCAGGCGATGACGGAGAAGTTCGGCTACAAGAACCGGATGGAGGTCCCGCGCCTCGACAAGATCGTCATCAACATGGGCGTTGGCGAAGCGACGCAGGACAAGAAGAAAGTCGAGACCGCCGCTGCCGAAATGCAGGCGATCTCGGGCCAGAAGCCGGTCATCACCAAGGCCAAGAAGTCGATCGCGCAGTTCAAGCTGCGCGAAGGCATGCCGATCGGTTGCAAGGTCACCCTGCGCCGGGACCGCATGTTCGAGTTCCTGGACCGGCTGGTCACGATCGCGCTGCCGCGCGTGCGCGACTTCCGGGGCCTCAGCGCCAAGTCGTTCGACGGCCGTGGCAATTACGCCATGGGCCTCAAAGAGCAGATCATCTTCCCCGAGATCAATTACGACCAGATCGACAAGGTCCTGGGCATGGACGTCATCATCACCACCACCGCGAAGACGGATGAAGAGGCGCGCGAGCTGCTGCGCCTGTTCAATTTCCCGTTCCCGCAAGAGGAGCAGCGGCAGGCCGCGTAAGCGCGCCTGCCCGTAAGGAGAAGAACTTAAGTCATGGCGAAACTGAGTTCGATCAACAAGAACGAGCGTCGCAAGAAGCTCGTCGCGCAAAACGCGGCGAAATATGCGAAGCTGAAGGCGATCGCGGACGACGAGTCCAAGGACGAGACCGAGCGGCTGATTGCTCGCCTCAAGATGGCGGAGCTGCCGCGCAACGGCAATCCGACCCGCATCCGCAACCGTTGCGAGCTCACGGGTCGAAGCCGCGCTTATTATCGCAAGTTCCGCCTGTCGCGGATCATGCTTCGGGAGCTGGCCAACAAGGGCCTGATCCCGGGCGTCGTGAAGTCCAGCTGGTAAGGGAGGATCATTAGATGGCGATGACCGATCCTCTGGGTGACATGCTCACCCGCATCCGCAACGGCCAGTCCGCGAAGAAGGATTCGATCCTGACCCCGGCGTCGAAGCTGCGCGCGAACGTCCTCGATGTGCTTCAGCGCGAGGGCTACATCCGCGGCTATTCGGAAGAAGAGCTTGCCGGCCAGCGCGGCCTGCGCATCGAGCTCAAATATTTCGAGGGCCAGCCGGCGATCCATCACCTGGCGCGCGTGTCGAAGCCGGGCCGGCGGGTCTATTCGGCGGCACGTGAGCTGCCCCGCATCCGCAACGGCCTCGGCACGGTGATCGTGTCGACCCCGCGCGGCGTGCTGTCGGACGCCGAGGCGCGCGACCAGAATGTCGGCGGCGAAGTGCTCGCGGAGGTGTTCTGATGTCTCGTATCGGCAAGAAGCCGGTGCCGATGCCTTCGGGCGTCAGCGCCAACGTCGAGGGCCAGACCCTGACGGTGAAGGGCCCCAAGGGCACGCTGTCGATGCAGCTGCTCGACGATCTCGTGAAGTACGAGGTCGCCGAGGGCGAAATTCGCGTGACCCCGCTCATCGACCAGCAGCGCAACCGCGCCGCCTGGGGAATGCAGCGCACCAACGTGCAGAACCTCGTCACCGGTGTGACCGAGGGCTTCACCAAGGTGCTCGAGATCACCGGTGTCGGCTATCGTGCCGCGGCCCAGGGCAAGAACCTGCGCCTGCAGCTCGGCTACAGCCACGACGTCAACTACCCCGTTCCCGAGGGCGTCGACATCAAGACTCCCGACCCGAACACGGTCGAGATCAGCGGCATCGACAAGCAGAAGGTCGGCCAGGTTGCCGCCGAGATCCGCCGCTGGCGGAAGCCCGAGCCGTACAAGGGCAAGGGCATCAAGTACCGCGGTGAGTTCATCTTCCGCAAAGAAGGCAAGAAGAAGTAGCCATGGCGATCCTCTCTCTCTTCGAACGCCGCCGTCGGCGGGTTCGCACCGCGCTTCGTTCGCGGGCTGCCGGCAAGCCGCGGCTGTCGGTTCACCGCTCGGGCCGGCATATCTATGCCCAGGTCATCGACGATGCGGCCGGCAAGACTGTCGCTTCTGCCTCGAGCCTCGACAAGGACCTCAAGGGCAAGACCGGCGCGACCAAGGACAGCGCCGCGGCGGTCGGCAAGACTCTCGCCGAGCGCGCCAAGGCCGCCGGCGTGTCGCAGGTCGTGTTCGACCGTGGCGGCTTCCTGTTTCATGGCCGGGTGAAGGCCCTCGCCGACGCTGCGCGCGAAGGCGGACTGGAGTTTTAAATGGCTGACGAGAACCAGACGAACGAGGTCAACACCGACCCCGCCGAGGCGGCTGCAGTCGCCGATGCGGCTCCGGCGCAGGCTGAGGAGCAGCGCCGTGGCCCGCGTGGCGGACGTGGCGGTCCCGGTGGTGGACGCGGCCGTGGCGGCAACGACCGTGGCGGCGGGCGTGGGCGTCGTGACGACCGTCGTGGCGGCCGTGGTGGCGACGACGACGGCGGCGAGGAGCTGATCGAGAAGCTCGTCCATATCAACCGCGTCTCCAAGACCGTGAAGGGCGGCAAGCGTTTCGGCTTCGCGGCGCTCGTAATCGTCGGCGACGGCAAGGGCCGCGCTGGTTTCGGTCATGGCAAGGCCCGCGAAGTGCCGGAAGCGATTTCCAAGGCGACGGCTGCCGCCAAGAAGGCGATGATCCGCGTTCCGCTGCGTGACGGTCGCACGCTGCACCACGACGGCCTCGGCCACTTCGGCGCCGGCCGCGTGACGGTCCGCTCGGCTCCTTCGGGAACCGGAATCATCGCCGGCGGCCCGATGCGCGCGATCTTCGAAAGCCTCGGCGTCCACGACGTCGTGACCAAGTCGGTCGGCACGTCCAACCCCTACAACATGATCCGCGCGACCTTCGAAGCGCTCAAGGACCAGGCGTCCCCGCGTTCCGTGTCGCAGCGGCGCGGCAAGAAGGTCGCGGACCTGCTCGGCCGTGGCGGCGCCAGCGTTGCCGAAGCCGAGGCCCAGGCCGAAGCGATCACGGAGTAATTTCGATGGCGAAGATCAAGATCACCCAGACCGGATCGCCAATCCGCCGCGACAAGACGCAGCGCGCGACGCTCGTTGGCCTCGGCCTCAACAAGCTGCATCGGACCGTCGAGGTCGAGGAGACTCCCGAGGTCGCGGGGCAGGTCCGCAAGGTGCATCATCTGTTGAGCGTCGAGCGCTGACCGACTAGCAGGGACCGGCGAGCCTTCGCACGATCCAAGGGGGGAATGATCGCGCGCCGGATCCTCGACAGGCTGACCCGCTTCGGGCACCGGGCGATCGTCGCTCGGATCGCCAACATTCCGCTTGGCGACGGCCGTTTCCTGTCACTTGGAAATCGGTCGATCATCGAGCCCAAGATCGGGCTGGTCGTCATCGGCGCGGCCAAGGCGGGAACGACCAGCCTCCACGACTGGCTCGACCTTCATCCCGACATCCACATGTCGTCGCCGACCAAGGAACCGGCCTATTTCTGGCCGTCGGACCTGAAGCGGCCGTTCTCGCCACCAGTGCCCGAGCCCTCGGTCAACATGCGGCTCAACATGCTCAAGGGGTATCGCGGCGAGAAGCTGTTCGGCGAAGCGACGCCCGGCTACACGATCACCACGGTTGAGCGCGACAACCCGATCCCGGAGCGGGCGTTTGCGCACAATCCGGCCATTCGCCTCATTTATTCCGTCCGCAATCCCTACGCGCGCATGATCTCGGCCGTGAACCAGGACATCCACATGAGGCGGGCGCCCGCCGACATGGCGGAGATTCCCGACGATCGCCTGGCACGATATCTGTCCCCGTCGCTCTACGCCCGCCACCTCTCGAACTGGCTGGAATATTTCCCGCGCGAGCAGGTGAAAGTCGTACTCCTGGAGGAATTCGGCAAACCGCCGCTGGCGATGATGAACGAGATCGCGGACTTCGTGGGTCTCGAGCCGTTCCCGAAGGCCACCGAGTTCGCGGCGTCGAACGTGACGTCGGAACGGACCAGGAAGGCGGCGGAGCTGAAACTGTCGCCCGAGCAGTTTGCGCGCGTGTCGCCCCAGGTCGAGAAGAGCGTCGACTGGCTTAGCGATTATCTCGGTCGTGACTTGCGCAAGGTCTGGGACCTGTCGGCCGAGCGATGGGCGCGCGATCAGGATCCACCTCGGTCAGAGTAACTGAAGCAGGGGCCTGTCTCGTCGCGCGCGCGATGGTCGCCGCTGCTTGCGATCGCGCGGCCAGGATTTGACCAAAGTTCGACTTCCTGGCGAGTTGAAGGCTGTACGGGGGTGACAGCGCGTCGCGCTGCGGCTATGCGCGCGCCTTCCAAATCAGGCGCGACAAAAGCGAAAGCGAGTGCACATCATGAAACTGAACGAACTCAAGGACAACCAGGGCGCCCGCAAGGGCCGAGTGCGCGTCGGGCGCGGGATCGGCTCGGGCCTCGGCAAGACTGCCGGCCGCGGCCAGAAGGGTCTCAAGTCCCGCTCGGGCTCCACCGTCAACGGCTTCGAGGGCGGCCAGATGCCGCTCCACATGCGGTTGCCGAAGCGCGGCTTCAACAACACCTTTGCCAAGGACTATGCCGAAGTGAACATCGGCGCCGTCCAGAAGGCGATCGACGCCGGCAAGCTCGACGGCAAGGGCACGCTCGATCATGACGCGCTGAAGGGTGCGGGCTTGGCGCGTGGCGGCAAGGACGGCGTCCGGCTGCTGGGCAAGGGCGAGCTGACGGCCAAGCTTGCGCTGAAGGTCGCCGGCGCGTCGAAGGGCGCCCGCGAGGCGGTCGAAAAGGCCGGCGGCTCGATCGAGATCGTCGAGCGCAAGAACCCGGCCGAGCTCGCCGCCGCCAAGAAGGGTTCGCGCAAGTCCGCCGCAAAGGCCTGACGGGCCTTAGACAAGCGGCCAAGAGCCACTATATCTCGGCGGCGGGGAGGCGTGAGCCTTAACGCCGCCGTTCGTTTTTCCGGGGACTTCCAAAGACCATGGCATCCGCAGCCGAGCAAATGGCATCCAGCATCAGCCTCGCCAATTTCGGCAAGGCTACCGAGCTCAAGAAGAGGCTCTGGTTCACGCTCGGCGCGCTGATCCTGTTCCGGCTGCTGTCGTTCGTTCCCGTGCCCGGCATCGATCCCGTCGCCATGGCGCAGCTCTACAGCACGCAGAGCGGCGGCATCCTGGACGTCTTCAACACTTTCTCCGGCGGCGCGCTGCAGCGCTTCTCGATCGTCGCTTTGGGCGTCATGCCCTACATTACCGCGTCGATCGTCATTCAGCTCGGCGGTACGCTCTACGGACCGTGGCAGGCGCTCCGCAAGGAAGGCGAGACCGGGCGCAAGAAGCTCAACCAGTATACCCGTTACCTGACGGTCGCGATCACCCTCGTGCAGGGTTTCCTCGCGGTACGCGGTCTCGAGGCCCAGTCGACGCGCCAGGCGATCGCGGCCGTGGTCCAGCCGGGCATCCTGTTCGAGATTGCCGGAACCGTCAGCCTGGTGGGCGGAACTCTGTTCCTGATGTGGATCGGCGAGCAGATCACCAGCCGCGGCATCGGCAACGGCGTGTCGCTGATCATCATGGCGGGCATCGTCGCTCGCCTGCCGCAGGCGATCGGCCAATTGCTCGAGGGCAGCCGGACCGGTAGCATCAACGGCCTGCTGGTGGTCGGCGTCATCGTCCTGACCGCGGCGCTGGTCCTTGGCATCTGCTTCATGGAACGCGCTCAGCGGCGAGTGCTGATCCAGTATCCGAAGCGGCAGACGGCGCGCGGCATGCAGCAGGAGCGCTCGCACCTGCCGATCAAGCTCAACACCGCGGGCGTCATTCCGCCGATCTTCGCCTCATCCCTGCTGCTGATGCCGCTCACGGTCCTGCAATGGGCGGGAAGCCGCGCCGGCACCGGTGGCGCCAGCGACTGGCTGATCACCATCAGCACCTACCTGCAGCGCGGCGGCGCGGCCTATCTGTTGCTCTACGGGCTGCTGATCGGCTTCTTCTGCTTCTTCTACACCGCAGTGCAGTTCAACAGCGAGGAGACGGCGGAGAATCTGAAGCGGCATGGCGGCTTCATCCCCGGTATCCGCCCCGGCAAGGCGACCGAGAATTACTTCGACTACCTGCTCAACCGGATCACGGTGATCGGTGCTGGCTATCTGATCATCATCTGCCTGATCCCGGAGGTCCTTGCCGACCAGGCGGGCGTGAACTTCCGCCTGGGCGGCACCAGCCTGCTGATCGTCGTCAACGTGACCATGGATACGGTCAGCCAGATCCAGAGTCACTTGATCGCCCACCAGTACGGCGACCTCATCAAGAAGGCGAAGCTCAAGACGACGCCCAGGCGGCGTTAGGGCCGGGGCTAGGTAACGCGAGCAGGGGAGCGCGCGCGATGAACATCATCCTATTGGGGCCGCCGGGCGCGGGCAAGGGAACGCAGGCGGCGCGGCTCCAGGCGACGCGCGGCATGATCCAGATGTCGACCGGCGACATGCTTCGCGAAGCCCGCGCAAGCGGCTCGCCGATCGGGCTCAAGGTGAAGGCGGTGATGGACGCGGGAGAGCTGGTCAGCGATGCCATCGTTACCGCTCTCATCGGCGAGCGCCTCGACTCGTCCGGCGGGCATGGCGCGATCTTCGACGGCTTTCCGCGCACCCGGCCGCAGGCCGAGGCGCTCGACATCCTGCTGTCGGAACGCGGCCGCACCCTCGACCATGTCATCGAGCTCGTGGTAGACGAAGACGAGCTGGTGAGGCGCATCACCGGCCGCTTCAGCTGCGCCAGGTGCGGTGCCGGCTATCACGACACCTTTCGGCCGACAAAGGTCGCGGGCACTTGCGACGCTTGCGGCTCGACCGAGTTCATTCGGCGCCCGGACGACAATGAGCAGACGGTGCGCACGCGCATGTCGGAATATCGCGCCAAGACGCAGCCAATCCTGCCCTACTACCAGGAGCGCGGGCTGGTGCGTCAGGTCGACGGCATGGCCGGGATCGACGAGGTCGCGGCGCAAATCGACGCGGCGCTCGACGGAACATCACGCTAGGCGCGGTCCAGCGTCATGAAGCGGAAGGGCGGGCGTCCGGCCTCGGCGGGGTGCTCCTCGCTGAAGGTCTCGAGCCAGGCGCCCGACGAGCGCGGGTCGGGCATGACCGTGTCGCCCCCAATGTCGGCAAGGACCTCGGTGAGTTCGATGCGCCGGGCGAGCGGCAGGAAGAGCCCGAAGATGTCGGCTCCGCCAATGACCGAAACGCGCTCCTCTCCGGCCAGGCGTCGGGCCTCGTCGGCATCGCGGGCGATCTCCGCGCCGTCCGCGCTCCACTCGGGGTCGCGGGTCAGGACGATGTGTCGGCGGCCAGGCAGAAGCCCCGGCAGGCTCTCGAACGTGCGTCGGCCCATGACCATGACGCTGCCCATCGTCAGCGCCTTGAAGCGCTTGAGGTCGGCCGGGATATGCCACGGCAGCTTGCCGTCGCGGCCGATGACGCCGTTTCTGGCGCGGGCAACGATGAGGGTGATTGGGGCGTCATCCATGGCTGACGCTTTGACGCGCGCGGCGGTGCATGCCAAGCCGCCGCGGCAATGGGCGGACAGGCGCAACTGATCTCCGCAGCTGCGGAGAAGCTCGGGCCCAGGGCGGTGATTACCGACCCGACCGAGATCGCGCCCTGGCTGAACGATTGGCGCGGTCGCTTTCATGGCGAAGCGCCGGCCATTCTCGCTCCAAGCTCGACTAAGGAAGTGGTCGAGGTGGTGCAGCTCGCGGCGCAGCATCGCGTGCCACTGGTTCCGCAAGGCGGCAATACCGGCATGGTCGGCGGCGCGACACCGCCAACCGACGGCAGCGCGGTGCTGCTCTCCATGCGCCGCATGAACCGGATTCGATCGGTCGATGCCGAGGCCCGCGTAGCGGTGGCCGAAGCAGGGGTCATCCTCGAAACGCTGCATGAGGCCGCTGAGGCGGCCGGTATGCGCTTCCCGCTGACGCTCGGTTCGCGCGGCAGCTGCACGATCGGCGGGCTCGCCTCGACCAATGCCGGGGGCACCCAGGTGCTGAAGTTCGGAACCATGCGCGCACTGGTCGCCGGGATCGAGGCGGTCCTGCCCGATGGCTCGATCCACGACGGGCTCAGCGCGCTGAAGAAGGACAATCGCGGCTACAGCATCGATCAGTTGCTGATTGGCGCGGAGGGGACGCTTGGCGTGATCACGGCTGTGGCGCTTCGGCTTGTGCCGCCCATTGCTTCGCGTCCCGTGGCCTGGCTGGGCGTGGAAAATCCAGGCTCGGCCCTGGGCGTCCTTCGCTTCCTGGAGGCACGCACGACGACCGTCGAAGGGTTTGAGCTCGTCGCGGACGATGCTTTGCAGCTCGTCCTGAAGCATATCCCAGGAACGCGGGCGCCGCTTTCCGGCAGCCACCCTTGGCATGTCCTGGTCGAAGCGACGACAAGCGATCCCGCGCACGACCTCAAGGCGGAACTCGAACCGCTGCTCGCCGAGGTGTTGGAACGCGGAATGGTCGCTGATGCGGTCATCGCCTCCAGCGAAGCGCAGGCCGAGGCTTTCTGGCGCATCCGCGACAGCATTTCCGAGGCGGAGCGCGCCGAGGGCCAGACCCTCGCCCATGATGTTTCGGTGCCGGTCGCGGACATGCCGCGCTTCTTGGTCGAGGCGGCGGCCGAGGTGGAGCGCGCTTTTCCCGGAACGACCGCCAGCGGCTTTGGCCACCTGGGCGACGGCAACATCCACTTCCATGTCCGCGCCGGAAGTCGTTCGTCCGACGACTGGTATGAATCCGAAGGGCCCGAAATCACGCGGCTGGTGGACGATCTCGTCACGGTCGCCGGCGGCTCGATCTCGGCGGAGCATGGGATCGGACAGATGAAGGTCGCCGAACTCGCGCGGCTTGGCCCGCCGGCGCGGCTGCACGCGATGCGGGCGATCAAGCAGGCGCTCGACCCGCTCGGAATAATGAATCCCGGAAAGCTCGTACCCTAGCGGCGGTCGAGCTGGATTCGATCGCTCTCCGCGCCGCTCGGCTCCTCGCCGCCACTCGCCAGCACCGATCGCAGCCGCTCGGTATCCAGGGTGCCTTCCCAGCGCGCGACCACGATCGTCGCAACGGCATTGCCGACTATGTTCGTCAGTGAACGGCATTCGCTCATGAAGCGGTCGACGCCGAGGATCAGCGCCATGCCCGCGACCGGAATGGCGGGCACCACGGACAATGTCGCTGCAAGCACGATGAAGCCCGAGCCGGTAACTCCCGCCGCGCCCTTGGAGCTCACGACGGCGACCGCCATCAGCAGCAACTGCTGACCGATCGTCAGGTGCGTGTTCGTCGCCTGCGCGATGAACAGAGCCGCGAGCGACATGTAGATGTTGGTGCCGTCGAGATTGAAAGAATAGCCCGCGGGCACGACAAGGCCGACGATGCTCTTCGGACATCCCGCCGCCTCGAGCTTTTCCATCAGCAGCGGCATCGCGCTTTCCGACGAGGAGGTGCCGAGCACCAGCAACAGCTCGTCCCTGATGTAGCGCAGCAGCGCCAGGATCGAGAAGCCAGCAAGCCGCGCGATCGCGCCCAGGACGACAACGACGAACAGGATCGCGGTGGCGTAGAAGGTGAGAACAAGCTCGGCGAGATGGGCGAGGCTGGCAATTCCGTACTGACCGATGGTGAAGGCCATCGCACCAAATGCTCCGATCGGCGCCGCGAGCATCAGGATCCGAACGACGCGGAACACGACGGCGGTGATGGTCCTGAGCGTCTCGAGCAGGCGCTCGCCGCGCTCGCCAAACCCGGCGAGCGCGATCCCAAACAGGATCGACACGAGCAGCACCTGCAGGATCTCGCCGGAGGTGAGCGCGCTGAACATCGTGTCGGGGATGACGTTCAGAAGAAAGCCGGTGACGGTCGTCTCCCTGGCCTGAGTGACGTAGGTCGCGACTTTCGACGTATCGAGAGTGGCCGGATCGACGTTGAAGCCGGCGCCGGGATGGAGGAGGTTGGCGACGATCAGCCCGACAGCGAGCGCGAGCGTCGACACAGCGATGAAATAGGCGAGCGCCTTGGCCGCGATGCGCCCGAACGCGCCGAGGTCCCGCATTCCCGCGATCCCGGTGACGACGGTCAGGAAGATGACCGGCGTGATGATCATCTTGACGAGCTTGATGAAGCCGTCGCCGAGCGGCTTCAGCGCCGCGCCGGTGGCGGGCCACAGCCAGCCGACAAGGACTCCCAGCGCGACTGCGGCGAGCACCTGGACGTAGAGGTTCTGCCACAGGGGCCGGCGCGGCTCAGCCATGAGATGCGATCGCGCCAGAGGCGATATTGGAACCGGGCGCGGAGTGTCGGCCTAAAGCCAGAGGCGCACCGCAAGATCCGCGATCAGGAACCACACGATCGTGCTGACAAAGATCGCCGTCATGATGCCGCGGAAGCGCCAGACGTGCTGGTATTGGAATTGAGACACCGGGACTCTCCACTGCCGGGGAGGGGACGCCACCAGCCGCTCTCGAAGTGCTCCGATTCGGCACACTATTGCCGTTAGACATTCATTTACCCTGTGGGAATAGCTTAGTGCTTAGCCAGAGGTGGCGAACATTGAACTTGTGGTTGATCCTTGTCGCGGTCTGGCTTGCGCCCGCGGTGATCGTGGGAGCCCTCCTGCTCAAGAACGCGCTTCGGCAGGACGATTCTACCCCGAAGCAAAGTGACGCTCCACCGGCGGAATAAGCGTTCGCGGCCAAAGGCGTTCGGCCTCGTAGATTTCTAATTTCGCATGCGGCGGCGCGGAACGCCGATCTTCTACGCCGCTCCCGCCTGGCCCCCCTGACCGGCAAGCAGCGCGAGCAGCGCGAAGGTCGCAAGCCAATGCTCGCCCGCATAGTCCCCGCTGAGGTGGGGCATCGCCGCATCGAGATGGGCTTCCGCCGCGGCGAGCGCGCGGGCGCGTTCTTGCCCGTCCAGTGCGCGCGCGAGGTGCCGCCAGCACCATGCCCGGCTGAGGTTGAGCCCGTCGAGATGCGCGATCTTGCCGTCGGACCGGTCGCTGACGGTTGCCGGCTGGAACAGGGTCTCGGGCACGCTTGCCCCGAGCCTCGGCAGAAAGTCGGCGAGCCACCTTGGGAAATCGTCCGGCTGGGAGGTGCGCATCATGCACAGTGCCTCGACAAGCGCCGGCGACAGGAAATCGTCGCCGCCCGGCTCCCACGCCTGGCAGTCGCGGTCCGCGCCGAACCAGGCCGACGCCCGCTCCTCGATCGCGAGCGCGAGCGGGGGATCGAATTCTCCCGCCCATTCATGCGACTGGATCAGCGCAAAGGCCGTATTGAAATGGGTCCCTGTCCGGATCGGGTAGGTGAGGATCGCAAGATATTCCCGAAGCCGGTCGGCGAAGGCGCGCGCAAGCGGTTCCAGCGCTGCTCTCCAGCCGCGGTCCGAAGCGCGGCTCGCCTCCTGGTGCAGCGCGAGGAGCCAGGCCCAGCCGTAGGGCCGCTCGAACCCGCCCGACAGGTCCCGCGCGAGATATGCCAGTTCCCCCGCAACCCTGTCCGGCGGGAAACTGTCGTCGGCGAGCGCCGCGATCTGCGTTGCCTCGGGGAGGTCCGGAAACAGTCGGCGGATCGTCAGCAAGGCCCACCAGCCGTGGACGCAGCTGTGCCAGTCGAAGCTACCGAAGAATATCGGGTGAAGCACCCGCGGCGGCAGCGTGTCGGCGTCGTCCATCAGCACGTGGTCCAGCTTGTGCGGATATTCCCTCCGCACATGGCCAAGCGCAATCCGGGCGAAACGCTGCGCCGTCGATACGTCCAGGTCGGTCATTGGAAGCCCGCCAGGTAGATGAGCATGATGTTGAAAAGGAGCAGGGGCAGCGCCGTCGCAACCTGGACCTTGACCACCGCATTCTGGTCCCGAAGCTCCAGCAAGGCGGCCGGCACAAGATTGAAGTTGGCAGCCATGGGAGTCATCAGCGTTCCGCAGAAACCGGCCAGCATCCCGACGGCCCCGACCGCCGCCGGATTGGCTCCATAGCCGCGGATCAGCACGGGTATGCCGATCGCCGCGGCCATCACCGGGAAGGCGGCGAAGGCATTGCCCATGATCATCGTGAACAGCGCCATGCCGATGCCGAACACGGCGACGGTCAGGAACACGCTGCCGTGCGGGATGACCGACGTTGCCGCGGCGCCGACGATATCGCCGACGCCGGCCGCCGCGAACACTGCGCCCAGTGCCGCCAGCGCCTGCGGCAGGACGGCAGCCCAGCCGATCGAGTCCATCAGTCGGCGTCCGTCCTGGAGCGGTGCCAGTGCAGGTGGCTTCAGCCAGGCGTAGATCGTCGCCAACGCCAGGATCACGCCGAGGGCGAGCAGGATGTAGGTCTCGCGCTTCGGCTCGAACCAGCCCAGCCGGCCAACGGGCGTGTAGCTGTAGATCAAGGTGCCGAGCAGAGCGGTTGCGGGGACGATCAGCGCCGGCAGGAACAGCCGGTCGCCGAACCGCAGCGCCCGGGCTTCCCGTTCTTGCGTGTCGACAACGGCCGCCCCCCGTCCGACAAGTCCGAAGCCCGCGATTCCGGCGAGGCCGAGGACCAGCAAGCCGTTGCCGAAGTCGCCGATCCGGTCGCCCGCGAACATGCTGAGCGCCATCAGGCCCCAGAAGGCGGCGTTGCCAAGCCTCTTCGGATTGGTCCGGTCTAGGCCGTTGAAAGCGGCGAAGCCGGCGAACATCAGGCCGACGAGGACGTACAGCCACTGGATGGTGATCATCGGGCTCGCCCCTTGAGGGAGCGATCGAGCAGCAGCAGCCGTGTCCCGTGAACGACGAATGCGGCGACGGCCGAGGGAATGGCCCAAAGCGCGAGTTGCAGCGGCGGCAGGTTGTAGCCGTCGCTCATCAGGATCTGCTGGATCAGCACGATCGATCCGATCGCGAGGAAGATGTCCTCGCCGAAGAACAGCCCGACGTTGTCGGTCGCCGCGGCGAAGCTCTTGACCCGCTCCGCCGTCGCCTCATCCAGCGCGCCATGCTCCCTTTCCGCCGCCGCCAATGCCATGGGCGCGACGAGCGGCCGGACCATTTGCGGATGGCCGGCGGTCGATTGCAGGCCGACCGCGGCGCTCAGCTGCCGGTAGAGCATGTAGAAAAGCAGGATCCGGCCGGTGGTTGCGCTCTTCATCCTGCGGATCACCGCGGCGGCCCGCTGCTGCAGTCCGAAGCGCTCGAGCACGCCGATGACCGGAAGCACGATCCAGACGATCTCGATGATCCGGTTGTCGTTGAAGGCCTTGCCGAAGGTCGAGATCACCGCGGCGAGATCGAGCCCGTGCAGGAGCCCGGTCGCAAGCGCCGCGACGGTGACCACCAGCATCGGATTCAGCCGAAGCGCGAAGCCCGCGACGACGATCAGGATTCCAAGCAGCGGCCAGTAGTTCATTCGGCTCTCCCGAAGCCCGCGCCGCCGGGAGTCTCGATGACGAAGCGGTCGCCGGGTCCGACCGCGGCGAAGCCGGTTCCTCCGAGCGTTTCGACCGCGCCATCCGCCCGCTCCACCCGGTTTCGGCCAGGCTTCGCGTCGCCGCCGCCTGCAAGGCCCATCGGCGGCACTCGACGGCGATTGGCGAGAATGTTGGCGCGCATGGGTTCGAGAAACGTGATCTCCCGCACCGTGCCGTCCCCGCCACGATACAGGCCGCCGCCGCCCGATCCCCGCCGGATCGCGAACCGCTCCAGCCGCACCGGCAGCCTCGCCTCCAGGATCTCGGGATCGGTCAGGCGGCTGTTCGTCATGTGGGTCTGCACGGCGTCGGTGCCGTCATGGTCGGGCCCGGCGCCCGATCCGCCCGCGATCGTCTCATAATATTGGTGCCGCTCGTTGCCGAAGGTGAAGTTGTTCATCGTCCCCTGCGACGGTGCAAGCCGTCCCGTCGCCGCGAACAGGGCGTCCGTGACGACCTGGCTGGTCTCCACATTGCCGGCGACGACCGCTGCCGGGAACACGGGGCTCAGCATTGATCCTTCGGGCACTTGAAGCTCGATTGGCCGCAGGCAACCGTCGTTGAGCGGAATGTCATCGTCCATCAGCGTCCGGATCACGTACAGCGAGGCGGCCCGTGTGATCGCGCGGGGAGCGTTGAAATTGTCGGGCTGCTGCGGGCTGGTGCCGGTGAAGTCGAACAGGGCCGAACGGCTCGCGCGGTCGGTTCGAATCGCGACCCGGACATGGGCGCCACTGTCCATTTCATAATCGAATTCGCCGTCGTCCAGCCGGTCGATTAGGCGATGGACTGACTCTTCGGCGTTGGCCAGGCAGTGGCCCATGTAAGCCGCGATGACGTCGCGTCCGTGGTCGGCCGCGGCATGGGCAAGCAGGTCTGCACCGCGCGAGCAGGCGGCAAGCTGCGCCTTCAGATCGGCGATGTTGCGGTCCGCGGACCGCGCCGGCCATTCGCCCGACGCCAGCATCTCCCGCATCTCGGCCTCGCGTAGATGCCCCTCGTCGACCAGAAGGACATTGTCGATCAACACGCCTTCCTCGAGGATCGAGCGGCTCTCGGGCGGCATCGAGCCGGGCGCGATCCCGCCGATGTCGGCGTGATGCCCTCGCGCGGCGACGAACGCGGACGGCTCGCCGGAATTCTCCAGGAAGACCGGAACAATGACGGTGATGTCGGGCAGGTGCGTGCCGCCGCGATAAGGATCGTTCAGCACGTAAGCGTCGCCGGGGAGTATGCCCCGTCCGTCGCGCCCACTACCGCGCCGCTCCAGGATCGCGCGGATGCTCTCGCCCATCGACCCCAGGTGCACCGGGATATGCGGCGCATTCGCGATCAGCGCGCCTTCCCGGTCGAAGATCGCGCACGAGAAATCGAGCCGCTCCTTGATGTTGACCGAGGTCGCCGTCGACTGCAGCGCGACGCCCATTTCCTCGGCGATCGCCATGAAGAGGTTGTTGAAGATCTCCAGCCGGACCGGATCGACGTCCGTGCCAAGCGCTGGCGGCCGCTCCGGCGGGGTTGCTCGGGCCAGTACCAGGGTGCCGTCCGCTGCGCGCTCGGCGGTCCAGCCGTCTTCGACCACCGTCGTCGAGGAGGCGTCGAGGATCAGCGCCGGCCCCCGCACCTGCTGCCCCTCGGAAAGGTTCTGGCGCTCCAGGCAATCCCAGCCGCTGTGCCGCGTCGGCTGCGCGCCGGAACCCGGCTCAGCGTCGCCGCGGCTCGCCAGCTCGGACCCGCCAGAGGCTTCGGCGATCAGCGCCTCGACGATGATGGTTTCGCCCTCGTCGACATAGCCGAACCGCTCGCGGTGAAGCGCGTGGAACGCCTCGCGCATCTCGCCCGCCGCCGTCACGGCAAGCTCCAGTGAGGTGTCGCTCCCCGCCAGCCGTAACCTCGCCCGCTGATCCAGCCGGAGGTCGTCAGAGCGTACGCCCTGCTCCTCGAGCGCGTTCCGCGCCGCAGCACCCAGCACATGCATCGCTTGCCTGAAATCCTTGTCCAGCGGGCGCCGCCAGCTCTGCTCCCGGATCGCCTTCAGCTCGGCGAGGCCAATCCCGTAGGCGGACAGCACGCCGGCGAGCGGGTGGATGAGGATGCGCTGCATGCCCAGCCGATCCGCAACGCTACACGCATGCTGGCCGCCGGCGCCGCCGAAGCACGTCATGGTGTAGCGCCGCACGTCATAGCCACGCGCTGTCGAGATCTTGCGGATCGCGGCGGCCATATTGTCGACTGCGATTGCGAGGAAGCCATGAGCGATCTCCTCCAGCGTCAGTTGCCGGCCTGTGTCGACAAACACGTGCCGGGCGACCTGGTCGATCCGGGCCCT
>NZ_JAFAVR010000074.1 GCF_019242355.1 Sphingomonas sp.
CATGGCCGTCAGCCTGGAAACCCGAATTCCGTTCCTTGACCACCGTGTTGCGGCTCTCGCCGCAAGGATCCCGGTCGGCATGAAGGTGCGGGACGGCAGGGGTAAGCACATCATTCGCAGGCTTCTCTATGAATATGTCCCGCGCGAGATCATCGATCGTCCCAAGGCAGGTTTTGGAATCCCGGTCGGCGAATGGATCAAGGGACCCTTGCGTCCCTGGGCCGAGGAGTTGTTGAGCCCTGCAGCACTCAAGGCCGAGGGATTGCTGAATCCGACGATCGTCCGGCGGCGGTGGAATGACCATCTTGCGGGGCGGCGCGATTCCACGCCGGCTTTATGGGCTGTCCTCATGCTTCAAGCCTGGCTCGAGCAGCAGCGTTCGTGCCGGGCGGAGGCAGCCTGAAGATAGGAAAGGGTCCACGCCGAGTCATTCACCGCAGTAACGACTCGCTCCGGCGATAACTATTTGCCGACGACTATGCCCGACCTTCGAACTGGATAGCATCGGACCCACACGGGAGGGGGTTCCGGTGAAGAGACATATTCTGCTGGCGGCTGCGGCCGCCTGTTTCGCGCTGATTCCGATCAATGGGGCGATCGCGGCGTCGACGATGATGATTCCGTCGGCGACCATGTTCGGGACTCGGGTCCTTGCACTCCACAATCAGCTGCGCTGGGCGGCGGGCGTTCGGCCTGCAGTCTGGGATCGCGCGCTAGCCGCAGCCGCGGACGCTTATGCGGCCCGCCTGGCGAGCAGCGGCCGCTGGGGCCATTCCTCTGATGCTCAGCGTGCCGGGCAGGGTGAAAATCTGTGGATGGGGACTCACGGTGCATTCAGCATCGATCAGATGGTCGGCAGCTGGGCCTCGGAACGCCGGCTGTTCCGCTCGGGGGCGTTTCCCCGCGTCAGCTATACTGGCAGCTGGGACGACGTCGGCCACTATACCCAGATGATCTGGCCCGGAAGCACGCGCGTCGGCTGCGCGGTGCGATCGTCGGCAAGCTACGATTATATGGTCTGCCGCTACTCTCCGGGCGGCAACGTGGTCGGCTTGCGTGTGCCTTGAAGCCACAATCCGGTGCAATTCAGCGATTTACGTGAAAAGTTAGGTCAACAACGGTAGCAAGCAACTCCGTTACGGGGTAAGCGTTGCGCCGTGACTGGTAACAGCTGGATCATCCATGCTGATCAGGAGACGAATGGCATGAGCGGTATGCGTGTGAACGGCATCATCGGGACCGTTCTTTCCATCGCGCTGACGCTCGGCTCGACGAACGCGGCCGCTGCTGCCGTGCCAGGCGCCGCCGTTCCTCAGCAGATCAGTCCCTGGGCAGCATTGACCGCGCTCAGCGCTGGCGCGCCCGCTGCTACCTTGTGCGGTGCTGCCGCCACGGCCGTGGCGATGCAAGGTCCGGCGACCGGTTGCGTGCTCCCAGCGATCGACGCGCCACCTCCGGTAGCTGTTGCGGAGCCCGCGCCAGTTTCGGCTACTCCGGTCGTTCCTGTGGCGCCGCATTACATCGTCTCGCCACTGTTCCTTGCGCTCGCGGCGCTGACGACTGGCGCCCTCATCTATTTCCTGGTTCGCAATAACCATCACACCATTAGCCCGGCCTGAGCAAAGGGTCGCCGCTGCATCGATTCGGAGGGAAGAGCGTCATGGAGTTTACGCTTGCCGCGCGTGTCGCCCTTGGGTTGACGCTCGTCACCGCCTTTCCCGCCACCGCGATTGCACAAGCCTGGGTTCCGGGCTCAGAAATTGCAGGCCCCCCGGTTCGGGTCACGACCGCCGGAGTGACCAATACCGTCTATTTCGATCAAGGCGGCTCGGCGCGCATCATGACGCCCGGCGGCAATACGGTAAACGGCACCTGGACCGCCATCAATGGCCATCTCTGCCTCAGCAACGGAGCGGCGCAAGAGTGCTGGCCTTACGCGGCGCCTTTCCAGGCAAACCAGCCGCTGACGCTCACAAGCAGCTGTAACGCGACGTCGACCTGGCTTGCCTCGGCCGTCAACGGCCCGACCCCGCCACCCGAAGCCGCGGGGGAGCGCGGCAAGTAGGCACGCCGCCTAGGCTTCGGCCTCGAAGCGCTCGTGCAGGGCCCGCAGCGAGCTCTCGTGCGTGAGATCGAGGTGCAGTGGCGTCACCGTCACATAGCCGTCGGCCAGCGCCTCAAGGTCGGTTGAATGGCCTGGAGTTTCGACGACGGGTCCCAGACCAAACCAGAAATACTCGTAACCCCGCGGATCCTGCCGCTTGACGATGCGTAACCGACCGTAGTCGCGAATGCCCTGGCGGCAGACCCGGATGCCGCGAACCGCGTCGGGCGCAAGCGCGGGGAAATTGACGTTGACCAGGGTCTTGGGCGCCATCTCTAATTCGACCAAAGGACGAAGCACGCGTGACGCCCAGGCCTCGGCGGCCGCGAAAGGGACGGTGTCGCCCATGCCCTCGCGCGGATAGGCCTGGCTCAGCGCGATCGAGGGCACGCCGGCAAGCGCTCCCTCCATCGCGGCGGAGACAGTACCCGAATAGGTGACGTCCTCCGCAATGTTGGCACCCCGATTGATGCCCGACAGGATGACGTCCGGCGGATTGTCCTTCAGCACATGCGCAAGTGCGAGCATCACCGCATCGGTCGGCGTGCCGGTGACCGAGAAGCGCCGATCGTCGTGCTGGCGGAGTCGGACCGGCATGCTGAGGGTCAGCGAATGACCGGCGCCGGACTGTTCGTCGGCCGGCGCGACGATCCAGACGTCGTCGCTGAGCGCGCGCGCAACCGATTCCAGCAGGTGCAGCCCGCGCCCGTTCACACCGTCGTCGTTGGTCAGCAGGATGCGCATCGCGGACCTATGGCGGGCGCCGCGGCGACGGGCAACCGGGACGGGATTGCGCCATATTCGCAACAGCTTGGCGATTTCTTCACGGCGCCGCGGACAGTTCTTGTTCAGGCTTGCCGTCGTAACTATAGGCCCGGATTGGGGATACCGACTTACCCGGTTTCAAGTCCCGGGAAAGTCTCAGTAATCGCCTCCGGCTGCACCGGTGGCCCGGCGCAGCAGGCGGCGGGCGTTTGGGGGAGCTCCGCATTATGCGGCGCTCGGTGCGGGGAGAGGCATATGGCGACTGCGCTTGTCGACCTTTACGGCGGCGATGACTTTGAACCTTTCGACAGGATCATACTCGCGGAGGGCTATCGCCCGGCCGAGGAGGAGGAATTCATGTGTGGGCGCCACCGCGCCTATTTCCTCCGCAAGCTGAAGGATTGGAAGGACGCGATCATCGAGGAGTCCCGCCAGACCATGGCGCAGCTGCAGATCGATTCGCTCCGCGAGCCCGACCTGGCCGACCGCGCATCGAGCGAGACGGACTGGGGCATCGAGCTTCGCACCCGCGACCGGCAGCGCAAGCTGATCGCCAAGATCGATAGTGCGATCCGCCGCCTTTACGACGGCGAGTATGGCTATTGCGAAGTCACTGGCGAGCCGATTTCGCTGGGCCGCCTCGAAGCGCGCCCGATCGCGACCATGACGCTCGAGGCGCAGGAGCGGCACGAGCGCATCGAGAGAGTCTCGCGCGACGACTGAATGATCACGGCCGCCGCATGCAGCCCTGATGGGCGTGGCGGCGGCCCAGTGAGGCAGCTAGTGGTGGGTCACGTGCCCGGCAAGCTCGTCCTTGAGCTTGAGCTTCTCTTTCTTGAGGCGATGGAGAAGGTCTTCGTCGGGATGGGTGCGGTGCTCCTCCTGTTCGATCAGGGCGTGGAGCGCAGCGTGCTTCGATTCGATTTCCTCGACGACTGCCTTGTCCATGGATGGCGTTCCTTTTCGGATTGCGACTGACAACATCGCAGTAAATCACGATTTTGTGGATTTGTCTTGAGGCTTGTCACGGCTCAACCGGCCCCGGCCGCTGCCCGTCGATACCGGACAGCGCTTCGCCTCGGCGGCCGGTTGCATTAGAAAGCGGCGATGAACGACGACGAACCTCAGTCGAGCCTCGACGAGCTCAGGACCGAGCACCGCCGGCTCGATGCGCGCATTCAGGAGCTGAGCGCGGAAGCCGGGCCCGACAAACTGGAGGTCGCGCGACTCAAGAAGCGCAAGCTTTTGATCAAGGACGAGATCCAGCGGATCCTCGACTCCAGTATTCCCGACATCATCGCCTGACCCCCGCTCGCGTCAGCGTCCCCCGTTGGGACGGGCTGCCGTCTCGCTCGCCCAATTCGTCCGCTGATACGTTTTCACGGCCATGCATCGGTGGCAGTGTCACTTCGATATGGACGAATCGGACCTGCCGCCGGCGCAAGTGCGCATCACTTCCCGATTGATCGACTCGCTCTACACGGAGGCGATGGTCCTCGCCGATGAAGCGCGGTCCTATTTCGATGATGCCGGCCGAGAGGAGCGTGCTCTTCTCGACCCATTCGCTCGGGTCGGCTTCGCCTGTGAATCCCTGAAGGTGACGACGCGCGTCATGCATATCGTCGCCTGGCTCCTGACCCAGCGTGCGATCGAATCGGGAGAGATCGAGCATCCTGGCGGTCGGCGCCCGGAACGCCGGCTCGGCCATGCGGAAAGCAGCGATCCAATGGTCGTCGCGCAGCTTCCCGAAGGCGCGCGCCGGCTGATCCAGGCCAGCGCCGACCTCTATGCGAGGGTCCAGCGGATCGACGATGGCAGCTTCGAGCCGGAGGCGGTGCCGAGCCCCGCCCGGGCGCTGATGGGGCGCCTTGAGCGCGGCCTGGGTGGCGGGCCTGCCTACTAGAGAGCGGCCACGCGTGCCATGGCGGCAGCATATGTGCTGCCAGCAAGTCGATGAACTCCGGCCCGCTGGATGCGGTAGATCGCTCCGTCGCGGTAGGACCAGTCAGAGCCCGTGGTAATCGCGGTACCAGCGGACGAACCTCGGAACCCCTTCGTCGATGGTCGTGATGGGCGTGAAACCATGGTCGCGTTCTATGGCGCTAATGTCGGCGAACGTATCCTTCACGTCTCCGGCCTGCATTGGCTGTGGGTCCAGAAGCGCCTTGCGCCCTGTCGCCTGCTCGAGAAGCTCGATCAGCCGCATCAAATTCTCGCTGCGGCTGTTGCCGATATTGTAGAGAGCGTGCGGGGCGGTGCTGCCGCCGGCCTTGGACGCCCCGTCGTCGAGCGGCGGCCCGTCGAGGCAGGCGACGACGCCGCTGACGATGTCGTCGACGTAGGTGAAATCGCGGCGCATCTCGCCGCCGTTAAAGACGGGTAATGGCCTGTCCTCGAACAGTGCCTTGGTGAAGATCCACATCGCCATGTCGGGCCGGCCCCACGGTCCATAGACGGTGAAGAAGCGCAGGCCCGTCATCGGCAGGCGGTAAAGGCTCGCATAGGATTCGCTCAGCAGCTCGTCCGCCTTCTTGGTCGCTGCGTAGAGTGACAGCGGATGGTCGACGCGGTCCTCGATGCGGAACGGAATGCTCTTGTTGCCGCCATAGACGGATGACGAGGATGCATAGACGAAGTGACTGGACCGGCGCGCTCGGGCGAGCTCCAGCAAGTTGCAGTGGCCGACCAGATTGGACTGCACGTAGGCCGACGGGTTTTGAAGGCTGTAGCGAACTCCCGCCTGCGCACCGAGATGAACGATGCGGTCGAAGTCCGTCGACGCCGCGAGCTCGCCTAAAGCGCGAGCGTCCGCGAAGTCGAGCTGCTCAAACCGAAAACGATTGCCGTCGAACTCCCGGCGCAGCGCATTCAGTCGCGCGTGCTTGAGCGAAGGGTCGTAATAATCGTTGAGATTGTCGATGCCGACGACGGTCTCGCCACGCGCCAGCAATGCGCGCGTGGTCGCAGCGCCGATGAATCCCGCGGCTCCGGTGACGAGAACAGTCATGTCGGTGCCATAGGGCGCTGATCCTGCAGCCGCCAAGGTCCAATTCGGGACTGCGTTCGACCTGTCCCGTTTGAACACGGCTTGACGCGGCCGCCCGGATGGGTCGAAAATGGCCGCGGAACCGAGCCGCGCCTGCCGAGGGGGGCAAACGGCCGTGAATGCAATATCGACGCAAGGCTTCGCGCTCGCGAGGGCTCCGTACGCGCGGCCTGCTCGAACGCTGAATGGTTGGCTGTTGCTAGGCGGCGCAGCCCTTGCCCTGCTCGCCATCACCGCAGTCGCGGCACTTCCAAGCGCAACCAGCCCCCTACATGCGCAGCCGGTCCCGCAGTCCGCGCTGCCGCCGCCGCCGCGTTACATCGGAGCCGCCACCGATCCAGCCCCGCGAGTTGCTGCGGTCGACGAAAACACGCGCCGCTTCTCGGGGCTCGTCGGCAGCGATCTCACCACGTCATTGGAAGCCGCGGGCGTCCCGGCGGCGCAGGGGCGCGACTATGTCGCCGTGCTCGCCCGCGCGATCCGGCTGCAGGATGGCCTCAGCGTTGACGACCGCTTCGACCTGGTGGTTGAACGGCAGCCTGACGGAACACTTGGCCAATTACTCTATGTCGGCCTTGATCGGGTCGCGCGTGCCGACGTCGAGCTCCTCAAATGGACCGACGGAAAGCACATGATCTGGGTCAATGGCGATGGTGTCGGCGGCGAAACCCAGGGCGCGCTGCACCTGCCAGTCGCTGGACGGGTCACGTCCGGCTTTGGTGAGCGCTTCCACCCCATCCTCGGTTACGAGCGGTTCCACGCGGGCGTGGATCTCGGCGCCGCGCTTGGCTCACCGATCGCGGCTGCCGCCGACGGGCGGGTGGTGTCCGCCGGATGGCGTGGCGGCTATGGTCGGGCCGTCGAGATCGTCCATGCCAGCGGCCTCGAGACCCTGTACGGGCACATGAGCCGCATCGCAGCGGCGCCCGGCGAGCTGGTGCACCAGGGCGAGGTAATCGGCTATGTCGGCTCCAGCGGCCTCTCGACCGGCCCGCACGTCCATTTCGAGGTGCTGAGGAACGGGCGGCCGGTGAATCCCATGGCAGTCAAACTGGACGGCGGACCGGGCCAGCTGCAGGGAGAGAAGCTGCACCAGTTCGACGACACACTGCGTGCGGTTCTCACCGGATCGGCGGGATAGCCACCAAACGATGTGGCGATCCCGAACGGAAGTGGCCTGGACGACCGGGACTAGCACCTCCGAACTCGACGATGGCGCCGCAGCTGCGCAGATGCCGGTCGAGCGCGGCCACTCGGGGACGTGGCGGCTGTTCCGTCGACCCGCACATCTGCTCTACGCCATCTGCGGCGTGGAACTCGTCGGATCGGTCGGCCTGGCGCTTTCCATGGGATTTCGGACGGCCGGTCGCGCGCCCCTTCTTCCGCATGTGTACTGCGTGATGCTGGTGCTTTGCGGCCCGTTGCTTCGTCGGATTGAAAAGCCGCGAATGGCCGGAGCTTTCGAGACTGTCGGCTTTCTATATGGGCAATCGTTCGCGTTGGCAGCGCTGCTTTATCCGATGACAGCCATCGCTGGGCCTTTTGCAGATGCGGAGCTGTCGTCTGCCGATCGCGCGCTGGGATTCGACTGGCTGGCGCTTGCGAATATGATCAGGGATCGCCCGCTGCTCCTGAGCTTCCTGTGGATCGCCTACCTATCGTTCAATTGGCAGGGTGCGGTCATCATGCCCGCGTTGTTCGCGGTCGGCCGATCCGCTCGAGCCTGGGTCACAATCCTCGGAGCGAACATTGCCCTTCTCGCCACGATCTTGATCTATCCGTTCGTCCCAGCGCAGGCCGCGTTCACGTACAATGGCATTTCGTCAGCGCAGTATCCGAACATGACGGCGCAGGTCGCGTGGCTCACAGCGCCGGCGATTCATGCCATTCGCGATAATGGCGTGCGATTGATTACGCCGGACCTGCTGGTCGCCTTCGTAACCTTTCCAAGCTTTCACGCGGCAGCTGCAGTGCTGCTGGTTTGGGCGGCCTGGCCGGTCAAGGCGCTTCGCTGGCCATTTCTCCTGTTGAATCTGTGCATGGCGTTTTCGGCGCTCATCGTCGGCGCTCACTACCTTGTGGACTTGATCGGCGGCGCATTCGTTGCGTGGATCAGCATCGTGATAGCCAGGCGAGTGCTGAAGGGATTCCCCAGTCCGGCCTAGCGAATAGGCTCCAGCGCTTCACGACCCGGCGTCATGCGCACCTCGATCACGCCAATTCGGTCGACGTACAGTCGGTGCCACTCACCTGACGCCTCGAGGCCATGGAGCAGGGCCTTGCTGCCAAGGGGCAGCATTGCCCAGCGGAAGCCATAGCGCTGTTCGGCGCGATCGAAGGCGGCCATGTCGCCGCCGATGATCTCCGCATAATCGGCTACGAACGGATCGCCGTAGATTTCCGCGCGACCATCGATGTACGGCTTGATGCCGGCGAGGATCAACGGTCCGCCGAACGTGTATTCGTTGAACACGGGCTGTGCCCTCAGCTCGGGCGGCACTGCGGCAATGAGGCCGCGCGGGTTGGCTGCGCTCTCGGGCGGCGTGAAACCGGAGAGGCAAGCATAAGCGAGCATCGGGACAGCGCCGAGCAGCAGCCATCTGGGAACGTCCGCGCTGGTCGATTTCGAGGTGAATAGCGTCGGGACGATCAGGGTCGCGACGATGATGAACGTCCCCTGGTGTCGGACATGGGCAAAGGCCAGCGCCAGGAGCACCAGCAGCAGGACGAGCCGTCCGACCGGAATGCGAACGCCCGTCCATAGCAGCGCGCCCAGCCCGGCAAGAAGCACTCCAAAGAAGTAGGGCGTCGCGTTCGGCGAGCTTGCATGCCATTCGCCGATGAAGGGCAGCATTGCCAGGCTCGCCGTCCGGAACGGCTGGAGCAGCCCGGCGATGCCGTTCGCATTCGCCATCAGCGCGACCACGCTGACGCAACCGAATAGCAGCCACGAACGGCCATTGGTCCAGTTCTCCGCCCGCGCGGAATCGAAACCGATCGCAGCGGCGATCGGAAGCGCAAGCGGGAAGCTCGCGTGCATGTTGGTCCACAGCACGAGCAACAGCGCCCACCGCAATCGGGGTGGCCGCCCGGCCTCGGCGGCGCGCAAGAGGGTGATGGTCCAGATCCCGAGAATCGCCCAGGCAAGGACGTGCGGCCGCGCGAGCACGAAGGGCGCAAGCACCAGGTCGAGCATCAGGAGCGACACCGCTAGGATTGCGATCGACACCCGGCGCCTGAGGTAGAAGAAGATCGCCGCGTGCAGCAGCATCAGTGCGGCCGCAACCAGCGCTGCGACGCCGCCGTAACCGGCCAGCCGGAAGGCGCCGGCATAAATGATCTCCGCCAGCCATTCCATTGCGACCCATGGGCGGCCGGCGGCGGTGTAGGAAAAGGGATCGATCGTGGGGATCCGGCCGTGGCCCAGGATCCATTGTCCGGCGGCGATCTGCCAGCTGACGTCTCCGTCGCGGAACGCTGCGGATGTCATTGCCAGGCCAAGAGGAAGGCCGAGCACCATCGCGATGAAGAGCAGGTGAAGACCGATCTCACGCGGTTCGATCTCGCGCGCCCTGGTGGTTCCCGCGGATGCCTGGTGCCGGTCCGGACGGGTTTGCGGCTGCGAGATCATGGTCCCTTTCGAAGGGGCGCACCGCCGGTCGCGCGTGTGAGATCCTCGTCCTGCCGAAGTCCGGCGCGCCAAGGAAAACACAGACGGCTTCAGGAGGCAAGCGGATCGGCGGTAGGCGACGACAGCGTTCCGGGGGAACCGCGCCCTGCAAGCCTGCATTTACCATATCTCAAGGGTGGCATCGATAAGATTCGAAAGGTCAGGAGGACGTAAGTCGATGCTCGAGCGTTACGGCGACAGACTGCAGGCACGCTCCGCCGCGCTCCTCGTATCGCTGGACTCGCGCCTCGATCGCATCCTTCAATATTGGCTCCTGGTGGCCGGCCTTGTAGCCGCGGCGCGCGTGACGTTCAGCGCGCATCCGGCGGGCGGGCCGCCGATCTCGACCATCGCTTCCTACGCCCTCGTCGTCGTGGCGCCATTTGTCGCGACGATGCTTGCGCTGCGCTGGTTCCACAACGGCGATCGCCAGCCGCAGCCGGTCACTCGGCTTGCGCGTATCGGAAGGTGGCGCACCATATATGCCGCCGAGGCGCGGCTTGACCCCCTGTACGGCACCACTGGAATGATGGTCTCGCTGCTGGTCGGCATCATGCTCAACGTGCCGGTCCGGACCGCCGAATATCTCGCCGCGATGCCGCCCATCCCGTCGGCCGCGCCAAGCTGGCTGGCGGCGCTCCATTTCGCGATGACATTCGACGTGGTCGCGTTCGGCAGCCTCTACATGATCGCGTTCGTGGCCGCGCTCCGGCGCGTGCCCCTGTTCCCGCGGCTGATGGTCGCAATCTGGATGGCCGACCTCGCGATGCAGGTGGCGACGGCCAAGCTCGTGGTTGCTGCTGGGCCGCTGCCGGAAAGCGTTGCCGTCGCGCTTCAGAACATGCTGACCGGCAACGTCAAGAAGGTGCTCATCAGCATGGCGCTATGGCTCCCGTATCTGCTGCTGTCCCGGCGGGTGAACGTGACGTTCCGGCACCGCGTGCCGGCCTGAGCACGACCGGTCATCCGTACCACAGCGGATCGGTTGCTAGGCGCGACTGATTCGTTTTTTGTCTCAGAAGTGTAACGGATGCGGGTGCTGGACCGCCCGATTGCCTGTGTCGGAAGGACGACAAAACGTCCGAAAGCGGGACTGCGAAACTGCTGAAGACCTGTTCGGTTCCAGACCAATCCAAATAAAAAATCCCCAAAAACTAGCGGTTTACGAGCTGCCGTTCCTGACATTGAGGTAAATTGCCGTTAAACCGACGTGGTTGACATCGGGTTAATCGAGAGTCAGCCCTTGCTGCAGCTTAGCGCTCGGGGGTGCGACGGCGGCTCGATCCAATCGGTTCCAATCGGGCAGCGGTCGCGGGTTTCCTTTTCTCCGAAATTGCAAAGCAGCGTCCGTGCCGGCGACGACACGGACTTCTTTCGAGGAAGGACAAGCCATGAAGACGTTCATCAACATGCTGCGCGACGAGGCCGGTGCCTCGGCCGCGGAATATGCTCTCATCCTTGCCATCGTCGGCGCCACGATCGCCGTCGCGGCGGTCGCCCTCGGCGGATCGATCAGCGGCGCGATGGGCCGCGCGGGCAACTGCATCAACGCAGGTTCCTCGGCCACGACCTCGGTCTGCGGCTAAGAGCATCAGCTCGACAGGGTCGGGGCCGTCGTTAGCGATGGCCCCGACTACCCTGCGGTCGATTGCGATTGCCGGGAATTCACTTGCCGGAGCAGTAACTCTGGAGCTCTATAGAGCAGGACATCGCCGCGGGGGTGGCGCGTTATGTTGACACGGCAATCGTGGATTGCGCTTGGGGTGGCGCTCGTTCTCGGGCTCTTCGCGGTCTATATCGCGAACGTCTATCTGACCGGAAAGCAGGAGCAGGCTGCGCTTGGCGGCACGACCAAGGTGGCTGTCGCTTCAGTGCCGCTCGCCTATGGGACCGACATCACGCCCGACAAGGTGCGGTTCGTCGACTATCCCAACAGCAGCATTCCGCCCGGCGTGTTCGTCAATGCCGCGCAGCTCAAGCAGCGTGTCGCGCTGCTGCCGATCGGCGTCAACGAGCCGATCCTCGCAAGCAAGATTTCCGGGACGGGGCAGGGCGCCTCGATCGCCGCGCTATTGCCGGACGGCATGCGCGCCGCGTCCGTCCGGATCAACGACGTGTCCGGGGTGGCGGGCTTCGTCCAGCCCAACGACAGCGTCGATGTGCTCATCACGCGCCAGGTCGCCGGTGGCACCGGCGCTGGCCAGCAGGTCACGGATATCCTGTTGCAGAATGTCCGGGTCATCGCAATCGACCAGACCGCGAAGAACGACGATGGTTCGCCCAAGGTCGCGCACACCGCGACGCTGGAGGTCAACCCGCTTGACGCCCAGAAGCTGGCCCTGGCCCAGGAGGCGGGAACGCTCAGCCTGGTCCTGCGCAAGCCCGGTGAGCAGAACAACCCGGTCGTCGAGACGGTCAGTCTCAACGACCTTCGCTACAATCTCTATGGCGGAGCGCGCTATCCGGCTCCCGCGGTCGTCGGCTCGTTCGGCGGCGGGCTCGACGGCGCAATTTCCGGAGCGATGATGCGCACGGCCGCGCAGATCAACGCCCCGCACGCACATGCGACGGTCCGGACCGCGACCACGCACGTCGTCATCCGCAAGCATTCGCCGGCCGCGCCGCCGCCGGAGACCAGCCGCAGCGTCGAAGTCTACCGGGGAACGGCGAGCAACTCGTACAAGGTGGGGGAATGATGGGGGGCAATCTATTCTCGAGCTTGCGCGCATTGCGTCGTGCAAGCGCGGCGGGAGCGATCCTTGCGATCGCCTTTGCCGCTCAACCGGCGCTCGCCCAGGTCACCCTTGCCGAGGGTGTCCACGCGGGTGAGCTGGATGTTCCGGTCAACAAGAGCCAGGTGCTGCGCGCCGACCGGCCCTACGCCAAGGCGCTGATTGGCAGCCCGGAGATCGCCGACGTCCTGCCGCTCAGCGATACGTCGGTCTACGTGCTCGGCAAGAAGGCCGGCACGACGAGCCTCACGCTCTACGATCGCTCCAACCATCTGATTGCCGTCGTCGACGTGGTCGTCGGCCCGGACGTGATGACGCTGAAGCACCAGCTTGCCGACCTCATTCCCGGTGACGACATTTCCGCCCGGGTATCCAACGACTCCATCGTCCTGGAGGGTGTCGTGCCGGGCTCGGTCGATGCCGATCGGGCCGTGCAGCTCGCGGACACCTATGCGCCCGGCAAGGTCGTCAACATGCTCTCGATCGGATCGTCACAGCAAGTCATGCTGGAAGTCCGCTTCTCGGAAGTGAAAAGGTCCGCGTTGCAGCAGCTCGGGTTCCGCTACGGTGGAAATAACGGATCCAATTTCGCCGGCGTGATCGGCAACGGGTCCGGACTTCAACCGGGCTCCGGCGATTCATCGAATCCGGCGACACCGTTCGGCAACGGGCGCCTGACGCTCGGCACGATCGCCGACACCGCGGCGGTGCTGACGCGCAAGTTCGGCATCGGCGGCCTGAACTTCTGGGCCGCCTTCGATGCGCTCGAGACCAAGGGCGACGTCAACACGCTTGCCGAGCCGACCCTCACGGCGCTGTCGGGCGAGACCGCGAGCTTCCTGGCCGGCGGCGAGTTCCCGGTTCCGGTCGTGCAGAATGGCGGCGGTGGCGGTGGTGGCGCCGGCGCCGGCGGGAACGGGAGCAGCGCGATCTCGGTCGAGTGGAAACCATTCGGGGTCAGCCTCTCCTTCACTCCGACGGTGCTCGCCGACGGCGTCATCAACCTCGTGGTCGCGCCGGAGGTCAGCTCGATCGACCCGTCGGCGTCGATCACGATCAACAACCTCACCATCCCCGGCCTGCAGACGCGGCGCGCGAAGACGGTCGTCGAGCTTCGCGACGGAGAGAGCTTTGCCCTGGCCGGCCTGCTGCGGAAGGATTTCCAGGATACGATCCGGGAGGTCCCGCTGCTGGGCAAGCTCCCGATCATCGGGACGCTGTTTCGCTCCACTGGCTTCCAGCACCAGGAGACCGAACTGGTGATCATCGTCACTCCGCGCCTGGTGCGGCCGGTGCGTGCGGGAACCCTGCGGGTGCCGACCGATCGCGTGCTGCCGCCCAATGAGGCGGACCTGCTGCTCAACGGGCGACAGGACAGCGCAATGCCGCCGTCGGGCGTCGAGATTGCCGCTCCGCCGCCGCCGCCGCCGGCCTATGTCGCGCCTCCGCCACCACCGCCGCCGCCCGCGGGCGGGATGGCGCAGGCCAAACCCTCCGGTTTCGAGAAGGACTATGGGCATGTCCTCTAAGCTGACGCTGATCGCCACGGCGATGCTTCTGACCTGCGGATGCAGGACCGCCTACACACATCACATTGGCGAGGAGGACCCGGGTCTGGGCGAGGCGGTCAAGTACAACGCGGCCGCGCAGATCATCAATCCGGACCCCGTCTATCCTGCGGCCGGGGCGCAGCCTGGCGACAGTGGCGTGAAGGCGGCTGCCGCCCTCAAGCGCTACCGCACCGACACGGTCAAGCAACTCGAGACGATTTCGTCGACCGAGAGCTCGAGCGGAGGCAGCGGCAGCGGCAGCGGCTCGAGCTCCACGCACTGAGAATGAACCAGGATGCGGCGTACCCTGCAGCGCTTGTGGAAGCAGACTGACGGAGCCGTCGCGCCGACCGTCGCGCTGTCCCTGGTGGGCTTGATCGCCGTTGGCGGGATCGCCTTCGATTATGCGCGGATGGCGACCATGCATACCGAGCTGCAGGATGCGGCGGACCAGGCGGCGCTGGCAGCGGCAAGCCAGCTTGATGGGCAGTCGGGAGCTTGCTCACGGGCGGCGGCGGCGGCGTCGCAATTGCTCAACAACTACACCCTGTTCGCCGCGCGCCCTACCGGCACGACGGCTGCGGTGACGGTCACTCAGGAGAGCGGCTGCGATTCGACCGGCAACATCAAGTTCTACAAGACTTACGACCAGAGCACCGATACGCCCGGAACCGCGGCAGCTACGGCAGCTGACGCGAAGTTTGTGATTGTCACGGTCGACGCCAGGACGGCCAATTATGCGCTGACTCCAATCGCGAGCCTCCTCACCAAAAGCCAGACCATGACCGGCACCGCAGTGGCGACGCTGGGCTCCGGCGCAGTCTGCAAGGTGCCCCCGCTGATGATCTGCAACCCAACGGAGACGCCAACGAACCTCGCGTTCGATCCGAGCGCCTATGCCGGCAAGGGGTTGAAGCTCGAGGCGGGCGGCGGCACGACCTGGGCACCGGGGAACTACGGCTACCTCGACTTCGGCAGCGGCGCCAAGACCGTCGAGCAGGCGATCGGCTCGAACGTCGAGAACAATCCCTGCATCGCGGCCAATAACGTGAACACCGAGCCCGGCAACGTTGCGTCCGCGCCGAAGGGCATCAACACGCGCTTCGACATTTACGAGAACGGGCTGGTCGCCGCTTGCGATTCTTCAACGGGCAATTGCAGCCCGGCGCTGGACGTGATCAAGGACGTGATCCATCCCCAGTTCAGCAGCGGAGCAACTCCGAACGAGACTGCGGGCAAGAGCGACAATTGCGGGTTCAAGACCGGCAGCGGCCCCTGGGACCTGCCTTCGGTCCAGTATCTCCCCGACCCCGTAACGCGGCTACAGCCTACAGCCCTCGGAAAGCCGACCTCGATGGGATCGCCACGGGACATCTGCCACTCGATCAGTAGCACCGGCGACTGCGCCAATGGCCGCTTCGGCGACGGAGCCTGGGACCGCAACCTCTACTTCCAGGTGAATTACGGGACCACCGGCACCGGCTGGCAATCCCTTAGCTGGCTCAGTAACTGGGCTGCCACGAACGGCGTGACGCTGTCCACGATCAGCCGCTATAATGTGTATCGCGCGGAGACGGCAGCGATCCAGGCGGGGACCCTGCTCAACAAGTCCGGCACAGACGCCAAGCGCCGGCTCGCCGAGACCTCGAGCAAGGGCAAGCCCACAAGCTTCTATGATTATGCCAATGGGCGCTGCGCCCCGTCAAAGGCGCCGACGGCAACGGTCAAGGACAGGCGCCTCCTCACTGCCGCCGTCGTCAACTGCGCGGCCGGAAGCGTGAAGGGGTCGAGTGCGGTCCAGCCGATCGGCTGGGTCGACCTGTTCCTAGTCGAGCCCTCACTCGATCGCAGCCGCACGAGCAAGGACCAGATCTACGTGGAGGTCGTGGGCGGCGCGAAGAAGCCGGACGGATCGACCGCTTTTCAATATTATCTGCGGCAGCGGCCGATGCTGATCAAATGAGAGCGCTCATCGCCCTGTTGCCGGACCAGCGTGGCGCCGCGGCCGTGGAGATGGCCATGGTCATCCCGATCCTGCTCGTCCTCACGTTTGGGCCGATCGAGCTCGGCAATTACTTCATGTCGGAACATGCGCTCATCAAGGGCGTGCGCGACGGTGCGACGTTTGCGGCGCACCAGGACGCGAGCAATTATGACTGCACGGCGCCGGGGTCCGTTTCGAACACGCTCAAGGCGAGCGTCGAGGATGTCGTTCGGGGCGGTCAGCTCACCACCGGCAACGACCGGTTGCCCAACTGGGATTCCGCGCAAACGACCTTCACTGTCACGTTCAGCTGCGTCACCCAGGCTGCGGACGGCACCGGCCTGTCCGGGATGTACAAGCTCAATGGCGGCAACGTGCCGGTGGTTACTGTCACGGCGTCGCTTCCGTACCGGTGGGCCGTGGGCAATGTCGTGTTTCCCGCTTCCGGCCTCAAGGTGAACGCCAGCGAGCAGGCGACGGTGCTCGGCATATGAAGCGCCTCGCCAACAGTCTCTGGACGTCGTCGACCGGATCGTCGGCGGCCGAGTTCGCACTGGTCCTGCCGCTGCTCCTCATCTTCCTGTTCGGGATCATCGACGGTGGCCGCTTCATGTGGGCATACAATCGGGCCGAGAAGGCAACGCAGACGGGGACACGCTTCGCGGTCGTCACCGATCCCGTGGCCCCGGGGCTTTATGCCTACAAGTTCACGTCGAGCGGTCTCGGGGCTGGTGACACGATCCCGGCGAGCTCGCTCGGCACGATAACCTGCAGCTCGACGACCTGCACTTGCACCGCCACTCCGTGTCCGTCGGGCACCGGTGCGCCAACCGGAGCATGGACGCAGCTGGTGGCACGAATGAAGCAGATCGATCCCGATATCGCAGAGACCAACGTGCAGGTCGTCTATCAAGGTTCCGGCCTCGGCTTTGCCGGCAATCCGTCGGGCATGGACGTCGATCCGATTGTCAGCGTCAGGCTGACCGGGCTCCAGTTCAAGCCGTTGACCACGCTGACCCTTGCGACCTTCAGGATGCCTGATTTCCACGCCGCGCTGACCGCCGAGGACAGCTACGGAACGCAATCCAACTGAGGTGCCGCCAGTGTCCGCGATGAACCCCAACGAGACCACTCGAACCTGGCAGACCAACAGGCGCGACCTGGGCGTCGATCTCTATCTCAGCGGTTTCGAGGGCGATCCGGCGGAACTGGTCGGTGCCCAGGTTGCCGGGTTCCCGGTGCATCTGAGCATTGCGCCGGTGACTGACTGGATCGATCCGCAGGACCTGGGATCGGCCGCAGCTGCCGTGATCCAGGTCGATTCGGACACGCCGGCATCGATCAAGCGCTTCCAGAAGCTCGCCCAGGCGACTGCGACTCCCCTCATTGCGGCGGCCTATGATCCGTCGCTGGCGCTGGTTCGCGCACTGATCCGTTCCGGCGCGCACGATGTGGTGCCGCTGCCGCTCAGCCTTGAGGAGCTGGACGCTTCGATCGCTCCGCTCCGCGACGAGATCCGCAAGGCCTCGCGCGCCGCAGAGTCGAGCAGGTCGAAGCTGGTCACAATCGTAAAAGGCCTCGGCGGCATCGGCGCGACGGCGCTTGCCGGCCAGCTTGCGATCCGCTTCGCCCGGCATGAGGTGGCGCGCGACCGTGAGGCTTGCCTGATCGATCTCGACGTTCAGTTCGGCGACGTGGCCTTTCAGTTGGGGCTTCGGCCGAAGCTGTCACTGCACGAGCTCCTCGAAGCCGGTACCAGGCTCGACTCCGCGCTCCTCCGCGCCACCACCACGCATCATTCGAGCGGCCTTGCGGTGATCGCAGCGCCGCCGGAGATGATGCCGCTGGAGAGTGTGTCGAGCGATCACCTGCTCAACGTCGTCGATCTTGCGACCCGTGAGTTCGGAACCGTCTTCGTCGACCTTCCGAGCAATTGGACGAACTGGTCCTTGTCGCTCGTCGCCCGGTCCGACCTCGTGCTGCTGGTGACCGAACTCAGCATCGCAGGGCTTCACCGTGCGTCGAAGCAGCTCCGATTGCTCGAATCGCAGGATCTCGGCGAACTCGATGTCCGAGTCGTCGCCAATCGGTTCGACAAGGGGCAGGCGCGGGCGATCCGGCCGGCGGACATCCACAAGGCGCTCGGCCGCGGGATCGCCTATACAGTGGCGGACGACGAGCCCCTGATGCGTGCAGCTCTCGACCGTGGCGTCCCGATCGGGGACCTCAAGCGGAAGAGTCCTCTGGGCAAGGACATCGATACGCTCGATGCCGGAGTCGCAGCAGCACTCGGATTGGAACGGTAAGATGTGGCAGATTCGCAAGACTAGAGCTTCGGACGGGATTGAGGAGCAGGACACGCGGGTTGAGCCGCTCGCCGACCGCCGGCTGATCGCCGTCGGGGATGCGGGCGCATTCAGTCATCGCGAAGCGCACACCGACCTCAAGGTTGCGCTTCATCAGCGTCTCCTCGACCTCATCAACCTTCAGGCTCTGGACAAATTGTCGCGCGAGCAGATCCAGGCCGAAGTTGGCGACATCGTCGTCGAGGAGCTAAACAAGCAGAACCACGCGCTCAATCATGCCGAGCGCAAGCAGCTGGTCGGCGACGTGCTCGACGAATTGCTCGGGCTCGGGCCGCTCGAGCCTCTGCTCAAGGACCCGACGATCACCGACATCCTTGTAAACGGCCACGACCGCGTGTTCGTCGAGCGCTACGGCACCCTCGAGCTAAGCCCGGTGCGGTTCAAGGATGAGCGGCACCTCGTCCGGATTATCCAGAAGATTGTCTCGGCGGTCGGGCGCCGCATCGACGAATCCTCGCCGATGGTCGACGCGCGCCTGCCGGATGGTTCGCGGGTGAACGCGGTTATCGGGCCGCTTGCAATTGACGGCCCTGCGCTATGTATCCGGCGCTTCGGCGCATTTGGCAACGACATTTCCCAGCTCGTGCAGCGTAGCACGCTTACACCTGAAATGGTCGCCTT